>CAMOHL010000047.1 GCA_946615295.1 uncultured Clostridia bacterium | reverse complement strand
AATGCTGACTATACTCTTGGCACACAATACTACGACAAAACAGGAACATCAGCAAAAAAATATGACAAAACCACAGCAACAACTCTATATGCTGGGTGGTCAAAAAATCAATACACAATCAAGTTTGACACAATGTTTAGCACAATCACACAGCAAGATTTGGTTGTTTACTTTGATGATGAAATCAGTTGGCCTGAACTTTCACTTGTGGGATATACATTTGATGGATGGTATGATCAAAAAGTTGACAACAATGGAGCAGGAGAAAACATAAGTGCAACTTGGACAAAAATGCCTGCAATAGAGCAAGCTGAAAAAACAGTTTATGCAAAATGGACTCCAAATGGCGACACAAAATATGTTGTTAAGCATTTCAAACAAAATTTAGATGGTCAAACATATAGTTTGTTTGCATCTGATGAATTTAGTGGAGTTTCGAATGCAGATATAACACCAAATCCAAACATTTATGAAGGATTTATAACTCCAGATAAACAAACAGTAACAATAGAGCCTGATGGCTCAACCATTGTTGAATATCGTTATGATAGACAACAATATACATTCACACTCAATCAAGTTGTTGGTCTAGATTTAAGTCAATCAACACAAAGTGGAGAACTTTATTTTGAGCAAGAAATAACACTAGAAGCATCTGCTTTGGCTGGTTATGAGTTTGAATGTTGGTATGACGGACTAACTGATAGTTCAACAAAAATAACAATGCCAGCTAGTTCACTTACAATCACACCATCAGTCAACAAAATTTCGTATAGTATAAGTTATAATTTGAATGGTGGAACGGTTATCGGAAACCGAGAAGAATACACCGTAACTGATGAATTTGATATTCTTGAACCTGAAAAACTGGGATATGTGTTTGTTGGTTGGACTGGTTCAAATGGAACAACTCCACAAAAAGACTTGAAAATTGAAGTTGGAACAATTGGTAACAAAACATTTACAGCAAACTATATTCCAGCTGATAACACAGAGTATAAAGTCAATCACTACTTACAAAATGTAGATGGAAATGGCTATACTCTAAAAGAAACCGAAACAAAAACAGGAGAAACAGACTCTACTGTAATACCTGAATTTAGTCAGAAATATGAAGGATTTACTCCAAATGGAAAAGTGCAACAAATAACAATCAATGCAGATGGCAGTTCTTATGTGGATTACTACTATTCAAGAAACAAATATCAAGTTGTTTGGAAAAACTATAACGGTGATACTTTGTTGTCGAAAGATGAATATTATGGTGCAACACCAACATTTGATTTAGAACCTCCAACAAAGCCAAGTGAAGCAAAATATCACTATGAATTTGCAGGTTGGAGTCCAACGGTTGAAACCGTGAAAGTATATACTGAACCAAAAGTTTATACTGCACAATTCAATTCAATTTTGAGAAACTATGAATTGAAGCTGAAAACAACATTCAATGTTGCAACAGCACAAACAATAACATTCAATGTCAATGGAAATATAATTTCTATGAATGAGCAAAGCAATATTTCAACTCTAAACATAGAATATGGCACAACTGTTAATATATTTGCTCAAATTGCACAGACAAACAAAAAATATAATCTTTCTTGGATTGATTCAAGCATAAGCACAAATGACTACACAAACATCACTCACAATCAAATAACTATAACAGATGATAGACAAGTAGAACTATTTGTTACTGAAATTTTTAACATACAAGTAGTCTCTAATAATGAGGATATGGGATATATCTCATCGCTTGACAACTTGAGAGTTTTGTATGGTAGAACATTTAGTGAAGAAATTGAAGCAGTTGCAAACAAGGGATATAAATTTGTAAACTGGACAAATGCTGACAATAGTTTCGCAATAGATAACAAAAATGATTTGATAACTACAATTTCAAACATTCGTTCAAGTGGCGAACTTGTTGCCAACTTTGACTTTATAACTTACACAATAAAACTTGAAGTTGACGGCAGAGTCGAAGAAATTGAATACAACATTTCAAAGGCAGTTGAAATAAAGGCTCCTGAAGACACAACCAAAAAATTTATTGGTTGGATAGAAAACGAAGACGATATTCCAACAGAAACAATCAATATCAAAAAGGGTTCCATAGGAGATAGAACATTCCATGCAGTGTTTGACAAAGAACCATTCAACTTTGTTTTGGTGGCTATCATAGCAGGAGGGGTGGTTGGACTTGCAGGATTAGTAACAACAATCATTGTTATTGTCAAGAAAAAGAAAAAGAAGAAAAGAAGAAAAATGATTAACACAAACTTTAATCCATTTATCAAAAAATAGCGATTTCGCTATTTTTTGTTTGTGCCCAAAAAATTGTGATTTGACATATTTGTATTTTTGTGATATTATATATACGAAATAGGGAAGTTTAAAGGTTATTTATGAATTTAGGAAGCAGAATAAAGAATTTATCAGCACAATTAAAAAATATTGAAGAAAGCGATGGTTTTACATGTGATGAAGAAGGTAGGGGTATCATAAATGTTGGAGCAGAAAATTTTGACGATATCTTTTCGCCATATTGTTTTAAGGGTGGCGATACATTGTCGCTAGAACTTGTTGACTACTTGTGGGAAAAACAAGAAGTTGTTCCACTAGACTATGATTTAACTGTTAGATTTAATGTTAAAAATGCAGATGAAAAAAAGAGAAAAGAAATTCAAATGGCAGTCAGGGAAAACTTTGAAAACGATGTCCATGCGGCAGAACAAAAACTTCATAGACTTGCTGTTATGTCAACATGGTTTATTATTATTGGAATAATAATAACTTCAATTTATTTGGTTGCAACAAACTTTTTGCCAATAGCAGTAACATATATTTTGGATATTTTGGCATGGGTATTTATTTGGGAAGGTGTGAGAGCATACTTTTTGGATAGGCGAAGTTTGAAACTAGACAAAATAAGGTCGTTGAGACTTGCTGCAGCAAAGATTGAAGTAAAGGAATTTGAACCATACTAAAAATAAAGCACATCAGTTGATTTGATGTGTTTTTTGTTTTTGAAATTGTCTGTAAAGTCAACAATACTTTGTTTTTATGGCAATAAAAAAATCATATTGACTTTTGTGATATAAATATCTATAATATTTATAGAGGTGAAGTATGTCAGTTACTGTTAAAGATGTTTTAAAACAATATCCAGAATATTATCAAGAGGGAAAATCAGTTGTTATTGATGCAAACGAGAATGAAGTTTTGAGTGATAACTATATATTTTTTAGAGTTTGCACAAGAGTTGAAAAATCAAAAAAACAACAATTTGACAAAGTGATAACCGATTGGAAGATGAACAAAAAAAATCATAAAATTGTGGATATAAAATTTGTTGTGGAAGAGGAAGAAACATTGTAGTTATAATAATGCAGTCAAAGTATATATGACTGCATTTTTTATGTATCGTTTTGTTTTTTATATTTAAAAAAAATGCTATAATATATTAAAGGTTGATTATGAAAACAGAAAGAGTAACAATAAATAATATTCCATCAATATTGTGGGGAGAAAAAAGCAACAAGTTGTTTATTGCTGTGCACGGAAATTTGTCAAACAAAGAAGATGAAGTAATAAAAATTTTGGCAAAAGAAGTTTGTGGCAAGGGATTTCAATTGTTGAGTTTTGATTTGCCAGAACATGGCGAGAGAAAAGACAATACAGAATATTTGTGCAATGTTACAAACTGTGTCTATGATTTGAAACAAATTATGAGTTTTGCTAAAGCCAATTTTTCTGAAATAAATTTATGGGCATGTAGCATGGGAGCATATTTTTGTTTGCAGGCATATAGAGATGATTATATAAAAAAAACTTTGTTTTTGTCGCCAATTGTCAATATGAAATTTGTGATTGACAATATGATGAAATGGAACAATGTTTCAGTAAAGGAACTCGAAAAAGCACAAACAATAAAAACAAATTTTGGTCAAGTCTTATATTGGGACTACTACAAATATGTTGTAGATAATCCAATTGAGAAATGGAACAGTGAGACCTATATTTTGTGTGGAGAAAATGATAATTTGCAACCAAAGCAAATTATAGAAGATTTCAAGCAAAGGTTTAATTGTGATTTGATTGTACAAAAAAATGGAGAACACTTTTTTCATACTGACGAGCAATTAGAATTTTATAAAAATTGGATACATAAAAAAATTTATAAAAAATCATAAAAAATCTATAAAAAATTAAAAAAAATCTATAAAAAATTACAAAAAATCTATAAAAAATTAAAAAAAGAAGGAAAAAAATGAACAAAAGACAAAAAATATCTTTAGTATTAAATATTACAGTTGTTTTGATGGCTATTGTGGGAAGTATATTGTGTTTTGGAGAAATTCAAATTATATATTCAAAGCCCATAGAGCATGGAATAAAACTTTTAAAATTTTTCACAATTCAATCGAACATTTTTGCTGGCATAATGTCAATGTTATATATAATTTTTGCCATTCGTGAACAAAGGTTGAACAAACAAATGCCAAAGATAATATATATTCTAAAATATATTGCAACAATAGATTTGATTATAACATTCTTGGTTGTGGCACTGTTTTTGGGATTTATAACAGATGAAGGTTACTTTTCTTTGTATGTAAATGCAAACTTTTTCTTTCATTTTGCAATACCACTAATCAATTTTGTTTGCTTTGTTTGGTTTGACAAATCCTTTGATTTAAAAATAAAACACACATTTATTGGATTATCTCATATATTGCTTTATTCAGTGTTTTATATATCTGTTGTTTTAAGTCATATAACTGACGGGGTGGTGCCACTTGAATTTGATTGGTATGGTTTTGCTCAAAAGGGAATTGGTGTTGCATTTGTTTGTGCAATAGTAGTGCTTGCAGTTGGATATTTGACTTCATTTTTGTTATACAAAGCTGTCAAAAAAAGGCAAGATAGAATATGAAAATGAGTTGTGCAATTTGACAAAAAAAAGACAAAAAACAGAACAATAAAACTATTGAATAACTTTCAATTTTTTACTCAAACAATCAAAAAGGTTTATATAGAAATATTGTTTATGATACAATATAAATATACAAACTTTAATATTTTTCTAACACAAATCATAAACAATAGGGGGAGTTGATTATGGATAAATTTAAGGATTTGAGAATTGTTGACAATTTTTATCAAACAAGTGCATTCTTTCCAATGCCAACAGTGCTTGCAGGAACTGTTGCAGATGACGGTCAAACAAATTTGGGATCATATTCACTATGCTTTCCATACTATATTGCAGGAAAGGACTATTATGCAATGTTACTTGAATGTCGAAACAGTTCAAACACAGCGCAAAATATTTTAAAAAGAAAAAAGGTGTCTTTATCTTTTATTCCAGATGATAGAAAGTATTTTAAAGAAGCTGTTAGATTGGGATTTCCTGGCGACACAACAAGCGAAAAAATGAAAAATTGTTTGTTTACTCTAAAAGACAGCACTCTTGGAGATGATCGCCCACAGTATATTGAAGAAGCATTTCAGGTTTTTGAATGTTCTTGGGATGATTCACTTGAAGATGCCTACAAATTCCAAGCAGGAAATTTGGAAGGATATCCAGAACCATACAACAATTTCAATGGAATAACAAGCAAATTTGGTGCACATTTCATTCTAAAAATAGACAAGATTTGGATGAAAGAAAAGTATTATAATTCAATCATAAATGGAGTTTATGCAGGTGGATTTCCAAGAGTTCCTGTTGATTATGGTTATCGAGATAGCACAAACTTTTGGTATTCAAAGTTCAAAAGGCCTGTTGCTGAAAAAATTCAAGCAAAAGAAGGTAATGTGAATTCTGTTATATATGCTGCATCAAGAATTGATCCAGACATAAAGTTTACTGACGAAGCATGTGCAAAACTCACAAAAATTCCAAGAATTTTTTTGAAGGCCGCACTTACTCAAATGGTCAATATTGCAAAAGAAGAAGGCATCTCTATCATAGATGAAAATGCTTTAAATATCATTAACGACAAAAGAAGAAAAGAGAAAAAGAGATAAAAAAAACTTGCAAACAAACCTTATGGTGAATTTGCAAGTTTTTTGTCAATGAAAAATAAATTAAAAAAAATTGATTTATGTATCAAATTCCATATAAGTTTATTATATCATTTTTTTGTAAATATTCAAATTTTTTCAAACACTCCAACAAGTTTATCTTTTGCTATATCTCAAAAGCTGTTCTACAAAAAGACTCATACAAGCATTGAGTCTGTATAGAATTCTATTGGAGGAAAAATTATAATACAAGTTCGTGGTAATTTTTTTGATTTTATATCATTTGTTTTTGTATCAATAACAAAATTAATATGATATAATAGAATCACACAAAGAATAAGGAGAATTTATGTTAGATTTAACTACTAATTGGGATAAATGTTATCCTAAAAATGAAAAG
>CAMOHL010000046.1 GCA_946615295.1 uncultured Clostridia bacterium | reverse complement strand
CTTCAATTTCCTTTTCTTTTTGTGCCATTTCTTCTTGCATTTTTTGTGCTTGTTTTAGCAAATTTTGCATATTGCCACCACCAAAGCCACCTCTAAAATTGTTATACATATTGTTCTCCTTTTACTATTTTATTATATCACACTTAATATTTTCAAACAACAAAATTATGTTTTTTGTTGTTTTTTTGCAATTTTGCCTAAAAAATTAATGTTTTTTACTGTTTTTTTTAATTTTTTTATAGTTTTTTACAAAATTTTATTTATTCTGCAACTTCAATTTTTCCATCAAACATATCAACAAGTTTTTGAGCTTTTTGTTTTTGCTCATCAACATATTGATTTATCACAAAACCATCAATTCCATTTTTTTGCAAAAATTGAGAAATAAAGTTTTTATGTTCATTCAAAACTTCAATACAATCCTTTGTTTCACAATTAAACTCAAATGTATTGTTTTTTATTTCAACAGACTTGATGTCGCCAAGCACTGCAAGGAGTAGCATTTCGCCACTTTCTCTAACAGCACCAATAAACTTACCAAACACAACTTTTACATCAGTTTCATCAACTTTTGTTTGATTTTGCAAATTTTGACTTGTTTCTGTTTTTGTTGGTTTGGCATTTGGTTGCAACAAGCCACTATCTTGACTTTGCTTTTTCACAACAATTGAATTTGTATCAATCTTTCCATTCAACATTTGTTCAAGAGATTGAACCTTGTTTTTTAGAAGTTGAATTTCCAAATTATCGTTGTATAAAAGTGAAAGCAAAAGAGTTTCTATAAAAATTTTTGTGTTTGTTGTAAACTTTATTTGAGCTATTCCATCACTCAATCTTCTCAAAGCATCAATCAAAAAATTTTCATCGCAAATATTTGCAACTTGTTTGTAAGATTCAAGCATTTCAGCAGTTTCTTGCAAGTCGAGATTGTTTGAAAACTTTATCATCAAAACATTTCGCAAAAAATCAGCAATGTTGGATATGAGTGATGATAGATTTTTGCCTTGAGTATAGAGATTGTTGATTATTGTCAAAACTTGACCACCATCTCTTTTTGCAATTGCCAAAACAATGTCTCTTACTGTTTCAGCTTCAACAATACCCAAACACTCTTGAACAGATTTTGTTGTGATGTTATCTTCTCCATATGCCCTACACATTTCAGCAACACTCAATGTATCTCTCACACTTCCATTTCCAGCAACTGCAATTTGAGTTAATGCAGGCATTTCATATTTTATGTTGAGCTTGTCAAAAATATTTTTTAGATGAGCAGTTAATTCTGATACTGAAACAAGCTTAAAGTCAAATCTCATACATCTTGAAAGTATTGTTGCTGGCAACTTATCTGGCTCTGTTGTTGCCAAAATAAAAATTATGTGTTGTGGTGGCTCTTCCAAAGTTTTTAAAAGAGCATTGAATGCACTGTCAGTAAGCATATGAACTTCGTCTATAATATAAACCTTATACTTCCCAACTGATGGCAAATAACCAACTTTTTCTCGTAAATCTCTAATTTCATCAACTCTATTGTT
Organism: uncultured Clostridia bacterium; assembly: GCA_946615295.1. Lineage (GTDB taxonomy): Bacteria > Bacillota > Clostridia > Christensenellales > UBA1242 > UBA9845. The sequence goes on along the minus strand of CAMOHL010000046.1, from coordinate 4,938 downwards.
GCTGGCAGCATCAATTTCTATGATATCCAAATTGCCATTACTATCAATCTTTTTGCAATTTTCACATTCCCCACAAGCAGAACCATTTTTTGGATTTAGGCAGTTGACAGCTTTTGCAAAGATTTTTGCACAACTCGTCTTTCCAGTTCCTCTTGTTCCACAAAATAAGTATGCATGACTGATTGTGTTGTGTTCAATTTGATGAGTTAAAATTTTTATTATATGATCTTGACCAACAACTTCATCAAAAGTTTTTGGTCTAAATTCTCTATACAATGCTAAATGTGTCATAAATTCTCCTTTAATACTTTGAATCATCCAAAAGATGAATTAGTTTTGATCTAATTCTAAAAAGTGCATTGTCAACACTCTTTTTTGAAACATCAAACTGCTTTGCAATTTCATCATAAGAATTGCCTTGCAAATAGCTCTTAAGCACAGCAATTTCAAAATCGCTCAACTTTGCTTTTATTTCGCTGTTTATGTATTCATACTTTTGTTTTGAAATAACTTTTTCTTCTGGATTTTCTTTTTCACTTATAGTATCAATCAAATCAATCATATCATCGTTGAAAAGTTCCAAATACAAACTACTTTTTTGACTTGTAGACTTTCTAACTGCTGTTTGCATTTGCCTCTTTATACACAGTGTTGCAAAAGTGATAAACTTTGTATTCTTTTTTTCGTCATAAGTCCTTATTGCCTTATAAAGTCCAATCATACCTTCTTGCACTAGGTCATCAATATCGCCACCAATCAAAAAGTATTGTCTAGCTATCTTGCAAACAAGTGGTTTGTAATCCACAAGCAACTTTTCAACTGCCATCTCATCAGTTTTTGCAACCAACAAAAGTTCTTGTTCACTCAAATTTTCAATTTCCATAAAATTCTCTTTATATTTTTCTTTGCCTAACAACTTCATATATTGCAAGTCCACCTGCAACTGAAGCATTTAGTGAATTTACTTTACCCTTCATAGGCAAACTTAAAATTTCATCACACAATTTTTTTGTTAGGTTACTAATTCCAAAACCTTCACTGCCCACAACAAGCGCTGTTGGCATTGTTAAATTTGTATTATAAATTGAGTTGCCATTTGCTTCAAGTCCAAAAACCCAAACACCCTTATCTTTCAACTTTCTTATTGCATCATTCAAATTTGTAACACAAGCAATTTTTATGTTAAAACAAGCACCTGTGCTAACCTTTATAACAGTGTCATTAACTTGACAGGCTCTGTTTTTTTGTATCACCAAGCCATGAACACCGGCACATTCACAAGTTCTTATAATGCTTCCCAAATTGTGAGGGTCTTCTATTCCATCACACAAAATGATAAAAGGATTTTCTTGCCTTTCATTTGCAACTTTCAAAATTTCGTCTAAATTTGAATATTGATATCCATTTATAAAGGCAATAACTCCTTGATGATTTTTGACATCACTTTCCCTATCCAAAACTTCCTTTGTCAAAAATTGAAGTCTAATTCTTTTTTTTGAAGCGAGTTCGATTATATTTTGCAACTGATTTTTTGCTGATGTTTCTATCATTATTTTATCAATTTTTGTGTTTGACCTAAAAAGCTCAATCACTGCATTTTTACCTTCAACTTTCATAAATCCTTCTCCATTTCCAATTTGCAAATATCCAAAATTTGATACAACCTTTGATTTTGATTTGTAAGATACAAATAACCAAGTATTGCCTCAAAAGAAGTGCTCTTTTTATACTCTTCCAAATTGCTGTTCTTTGCAACATTGTTTGTTTTTGTGTTTCTAGCTGTTAGTCCAATTTCCTTTTCTTCTTCTGTCAATCTATCATCCAAAAACTCCAACAATTTTTTTTGATAACTTGCCCTAACAAACTTTGTGGCCTCTATATGCAAAACACCAGCCTTTGCTGTGCTGATATCGGCAAGATATGTTCTTACAAACAAAGAAAATAAGGCATCTCCCACAAAAGCAAAAACAAGCGAATTTCTGTTCTTACTTTCGCTTATGGAAATATGCTCTTTGTTTAAATCTATATAATCAAAAAATTCTTTCAAAAAAAATCTCCTTGGAAAATTATATCACAAAAAAATTTTTTTCAAAAGAATATTTTATATATTTACTAACTTTATATATATAACTATCAAAATTATTTTTCTAAGCCAAGCAAATAGTCGGCACTTTCGTCAAGTGCCTTGCATATCAAAACCAGCCAAACACAAATTGATTAAGCATCAAAAATATTGAGAGCAAAACAAGGTATATTCCAAACCAAAAAAACTTTGCCTTTTTGATGACTTTGAGCATAAACTTGATTGCAATGTATCCTGACACTGCACTAAACACAAACCCTGCAACAAGTGATGCAAAAGGTATGTTTAAACTTGCCTTGCCAATATCAAATAGCTCAAACACCAAGCTACCCAAAATTGCAGGTATGCTCATCAAAAAGCTGAACTCTGCACTTTCGTTTCGTCTAACCCCTTGAACAAGTGCCGATGTGATTGTGCTTCCACTTCTGCTCACACCCGGAAAAATTGCAAGCCCCTGAAATATTCCCATAATCACAGAACCACCAAAAGTTAGAGATTTGTATTGATAATTGTTTTTGCAGGAATAACTTGCAACAAACATAATTATTGCAGTTACGAAAAAGCCAACAAACAAAAAATCTCCACCAAACGAGTTTTTGAAAATATCCTTGAAGAGAATTGCAATAACAACTGTTGGAATTGTTGCCAAAACAAGCTTTTGTGCTTTTTCACAAAATGGATGTTTCAATATTTCCAAAATGCTTTTATGATAAACCACCACAACTGCAAGCAATGTTCCAAGATGCACTACAATATCAAAAAACAAACAATCAATATTCAATCCAAAAATCTTTTGAAACAACACCAAATGCCCACTACTACTAACTGGCAAAAATTCCGTCAATCCCTGAATAATACCCAAAAAAATTGCTACCCAAACACCCATAATTTCTCCCACAAATAAACTATGCTGTTTTTTGTAGAATTATGGCAGTTTTTTGAATTTAGCAAAATTTTTTATCAAAACAATCACAAAACTTTAATATTTAAAAAAGAAAAAAACTCTTAAATTTATAATCGAAATAGTATAAAAATTATAAAAATTATTAAAAAAATGCAAAAAATCACCTAAAAAAACACAAAAAAAGTCATATTTTTACACGAATTTATAAAAATTTTTATTTATCCAAAAATTATAGCTATAAAAAAATTTATGACAAAATGCCATAAATTTATTTTTTATATAACTGTTTTTGTTTACTAAATTCGTCCTTGTAAACAGGAACTTTATATCTTTCAAATGCAATGCTAAATATATCCCAAATCCAAAATATAATTGCTAGTCCTTGAAAAACTGAAACAAAGTCAAAAATTGTCTTTACTATATTGTTTGTGATTGTATTCATTATTATCAAGATTGTTGCGAGTATCAATGTTATGCTTATTGTAACAGCCTTGTATAGCCCTTGCCAAAACTTGCCAACATAAAAATCGTGCACACCAAAAAGTCCCAAAAAGATTGAAAACAACAAAAGTCTTTTTTTGCTGACATCGTATGGCAACTTTGCTGTGTATAAAACATCATCTCTATATATAGTTTTTTTTGCCTGTTTTGCTTGTTTGTTGCTTGCATCTTCAAGTTCCTTCATTTCAAAGCCACAATACAAACATTGTGATTTATCTTTACTCAATTTTCCATAACATTTTGGACAAAGCATAATCGCACTCCTTATTTTCAATATAATTATATCTTATACAAAAAAAATTTACTAGTAAAAAATAAAAAAAATATATCTCATCGAGATATATTTTATAATTCTTTTTCTTCTTCCTTTGTTGGAATTACCTCATAAATAATATCATTTTTTAAACAATTCTTAATTTTGCCTTTTACAACATTTTTTACAAAGTGCTTTATTTTATCCAAACAAATTGGATAAAAATCAGGATAATTCATTATGGAACTATGAAAAAGTTTATAACCATTCATAATATCATAATGTTCCAATGGGAATTTTAACCTTTGCGCTTTTTTCAAAAACATCTTTTTGTGTTGTCTTGTTATAAAATCGTTTTTGGCAGAAAACATTATTGTTGCAGGAAAATCCTTTGATAATAAATCAAATCCATGTTGTTTTTTGTTGAGCAATTCAGTTTTTTTATATGGTCCATAAATAAGTGGTTTCAAGAAAAATTTTGCTGGTAAATGAGCTAATTTGAATGGTCCAAATATTGGAGATACCAAAATCACACCCTTTATGTTTGGTCCATTGAGAAGTGATTTATCTTTATCAAGCAACTTGTTTGTTTGTATGTTTGCTATCATCTCTATTAGATGTCCACCTGCACTGTCTCCTGACAAAAATATGTTATCATAATCTACAAATTTACTGAGTTCTTCGTTTGATTTCAAATAATGATACATATCATAAAAATTTGCAATTTGATTCATAAAAAACTTGTTTTCTTTGTCATTGCATCTATAAAATTCCATATTTACAACACAAAATCCTCTACTTGCAAGTTGCTTTGAATATTGATCATCATTTTCCTTCTTTCCCCCAACATAGCCACCTCCATGCATAACTATTATTGTTGGCAACTTTCTTTGTGCTTTTATTGGATAATGAATATCAAACAAGTTGTTTTCTTTGTCAGCACCATAAGCAATATTGTATTTTGATTTGACAATAGAACTCAAATCAACTTTTTTTGTATTGTTTAATTTATCATCTTTTTTTTGAACAAACTTCCAAAATTGTTTATATAACTTTTTTATTATCATATATACATTATATTATTTTATCAAGTAATAGTCAATAGGCATTTTTTAGATTGTTTTAAATTTTATCTAATATTTTATTGATAACGAAAGATTTTCGTTTTTTTTTAACTAAATAATGTAAACAAAAAAT
>CAMOHL010000045.1 GCA_946615295.1 uncultured Clostridia bacterium | reverse complement strand
CTAATATATTTTTTTGATAATTTTTAATTTTTTTTAAGTTTTTTATTAAAAATTTTTGATTTTTTTATTATTTTTTTGATTTTTTTATATTTTTCACTTTTGTTATTCAAGCAAACTTAAAGCATAAATTATAACTAATTTTTTATATTTTCAACAAACTCACAAAACTTATCTCCCCTTTCTTCGTAACAAGAGAAATAGTCAAAACTTGCACAAGCAGGAGATAGCAAAATTGTGTCGCCACTCCTTGCAAAATCTTTTGCAATTTCAAGCCCGTCAAAAAAATCTTTTGCGTTTGTAAAATTTTTAACTCCAAATTTCTTGAGAGAACTTATAATTTTTTGAGAAGTATCTCCACTCACAACAACAAGTTTAACATTTTTGTTTTTTGAAATTGTTTTTGAAAGGTTGTCAAAAGAAGTTTTTTTGTCGCTTCCCCCCAAAAGCAAAATAAGTGGCTTGTCTTTGAAAGAATTTATTGCAGTTATCGCACTGTTTGGAGTTGTGCTTTTGCTATCGTTGAAGTAATCAACACCATTAACATTTTTTACAAATTGCAATCTGTGCCTTAGTGGTTCAAAACTAGAGATTGCAAATTCAATTGATTTGTCTTTCAACTTCATAGTTTTACAAACTGCAACAGTAAACAAAATGTTGTATAAGTTATGTTCACCCAAAAGTTTGATATCCTTTAAGTCAGCAACAAATTTTTCTTTGTTTTTATTTCTATAAAAAACTTTTTTATTTCTAACAAAATATCCATCAATTTCTTCTTTCAAACTAACCCAAACAATTTTAGCCAAAATTTTTCTATCTTGTAACATTCTTAAATTTTTGTCGTCATAATTCAAAATAAGAACATCGCTTTTTTTCATATTTTTGAAAATGTTAAATTTTGCTTCTCTATAGTTTTTTAGGTTTTTATGCCTATCCAAGTGATTTGGAGTTATGTTAGTTATGACTGCAATTTTTGGTCTTAACAAATCTAGACTTTCAAGTTGAAAACTACTCATTTCTACAACATAGTTTGTTTTGAATGGCAATATATTTTGAGTTATTGGACTTCCAATATTTCCACATAGCACAGCTTGTTTTTTTGCAACCTGAAATGTGTGATATATCAAACTTGAAGTTGTTGTTTTGCCATTTGTTCCTGTTATGCCAATCAAATTGCCCTTTGCAAAATATGAACCTAGTTCAAGTTCACTAATGACTTTTACTCCATACAATTTTGCAAGTTTAACAAGTTCACAATAAATTGAAATACCAGGAGAAATAACCATATAATCCATAACTTTAACAAGATCTTCATCAACAAAATTTGGTATTATGCAGTTTGGTTTTGATGCAAATTTTTTGAGAACTTCTTTGTTATTATCATAAACATAACAAAAAGCACCAAGTTTGCTCAATAGTTCAAAACTACCTTCTCCACTTCTCTTTAATCCCAAAATCAAAACATTTTTATTTTTAAATCTATTTTTCATATTCACTCTTTATATGATATTTATATGTTTTATTGTTTTTCAAAATAACCAAAATGAGAATATGCTCATAATTTTTTACTTGGCAATTTTCAAATTAAAAAAATTTTAAGTCAAAAAAAACTCCTGCAACAGCAGAAGTCATAGTTTTAATCAAGAAATTTATAGTTTTATAAAATTTGATTTGCACTTGTTATCAAGTCAACAACAAAATTTTTGTTTGTGAGTAAGTTATTTTATGAATTTAAAACTATTGCCAAAAATATGGAAAGCACAGAAAGCATCAAAGTAACAATTGTGTAAACTGCAACAATCTTTGTTTCTTTCATTCCCTTCTTTTCCAAGTGATGATGAAATGGTGCCATCAAAAACACTCTTTTTTTTGTTGCTTTGTAGTATATCACTTGAACAATAACTGAAATTGCAGTCCAAACGAACAAAAGCCCTAAAATTGGAATGAGCAAAACTTGTTTTGTAAAAATACAAACAACAGAAACAAGTCCTCCTATTGCCAAACTGCCTGTATCTCCCATAAATATTGTTGCTGGGTGGCAATTTGAAATGAGATATGCAAGCAGTGAACCAATAACTCCACCAACCACAATCAATATGTTTTTGTATTCTTCAAGATATGTTGCATCAAAAATATTTAATGTTCTCAACACAACATAGGCAACTCCCAAAAATCCAACAAAAAATGCAAAGCTCACACCACCAGCAAGTCCATCAAGTCCATCTGTCAAATTGACTGCATTTGTTGTTGCAAGAAAAATAAAAATGCAAAATGGAATAAAGAACCAGCCCAAATCTATTGTTTTTGAAACGAATGGCACAAAAATTTCACTGCCAACAAATGGATTGTTGTATGCAAAAACTGCTATGATAACACTGATTGCAAGTTGTCCAATTATTTTTTGATACGGTTTAAGTCCTAAATTTCGTTTGAGCTTAACCTTCAAAAAATCATCTAAAAAACCTATAACTGCAAATGATGCAAAGCAAACAAGACAAATAGTTGCAAGTTTGTTTGAACCTTGAAACACACAAAAAGATGATGCAATTGTTCCAATCAAAAATATTAGTCCACCCATTGTTGGTGTGCCAACTTTTGATTTGTGCATATCCACATATTCATATATTGCCTGATTTGCCTTCAACTTTTTCATAAATTTTATGACAAGTGGAGAGACCAAAACACTAAACAAAAAACCTAACAAAATACTAAAAAAAATTTTATCCATATCTACCAACTACTATATGTTGTGCAAAATGAATAAAATTATTTTTGACAAAATAGGACATTTTTTTTAAATTAAACCAAAGTCGTTTTATATGGATTAGAAAAAAAACTAACCAATAAAAAAATATAAATTATTATACTAACAAAAAACACTTAATAAAACTTTTCAACTTCTTATATTCAAAATTTCATCAACAACCATATAATCACTGTATGGAATTTTTCTATCGCCCACAATTTGATATTCCTCAACTCCCTTTCCAACAATCAAAACATTGCAATTTTTTTGTTTTTTTGCAATGCTTATTGCTCGTTTGATTGCTTTTTTTCTATCTTCAACAAACATATATTTTGCTTTTGTTTGCAAAACTCCTTGCTCAATTTCAAAGGCAATTCGCCTTGGATTCTCACTTGCAGGGTTGTCAGTTGTTGCAATGACAAAATCACAATACCTTCCAGCAACAACACCCATTTCAAATCTCTTTTTTGTGTCCCGTTCTCCCGGACATCCAAAAACAATTATGTTTTTGTTTTTTGAAACATCTGTTATAGTTGAAAGCAAATTTTTCAAACTATCAGTTGTGTGAGCAAAGTCAATCAAAACAACAATATCTTTTGAATAAACACAATCACACCTACCAGAAATCTTTTTAATCCTGTCAAAGTTTTTTAGTGCAACTTCAAAATTTAGTCCCAAACAATTCAAAACAGCCAAAGCACAAACAATGTTATAAACATTAAATTTTCCAACCAAATTTGTTTTAACAAAATACTCTTTACTATAATAAATAAAAGAAAAATTTGTAAAATTTAATGAAAATTTGCTGTTTTTTATGCAAAAATCTGCATTTTTTCCATAAGAAATGCTATTTTTTTTATTTTTTTCGAAAATTTGTTTTCCAATTTTGTCATCGGTATTAAGCACAAAACAACTGCCACAATCAAAAAAATTTTTCTTTGTGTTTTCATAATTTTTTTGTGTTCCAAAAAAATCTAAATGATCAGATTTGACATTTGTCAATGCTTTCACTGCAAAATCTATACCATAAATTTTATCAAAAAAAATTGCATGAGCACTTACTTCCATAACACAATATTCTATGTTTGATTTGACCATTTCTGCAAAAATATAAAACAAATCAATACTGTCCGGAGTTGTCATATTATAGTCAAACTTTTTGTTGTCAAAATATATACCACTTGTTCCAATCAAACCTGCTCTTTTGTTTGATATTGTTAACATTTGATATATCAAAAAACTTGTGCTACTCTTTCCACTTGTGCCTGTAACTCCAACAATCTTTAATCTTTTTTGTGGATTACCAAAAAAATTTGCAGAGATAATTGCCATTGTCTTTCGAACATTTTTCACAACAATTTGAATAGTATTAGAAAAATTTGTTAACACATCATCAAGCAATTTTTCAGTAACAACTGCAACTGCTCCATTTTTTATGGCTTCATCAACATATAGGTCGCCTTTTGTTTTTGTCCCATTCAAACAAAAAAACAAAGTTTTTGCCGTTATGTCTTTGCTATTGAAACTCAACTTTTCAATTTCTATATTTTTATCACCAAAAATAGTAATATCATTTACATTTTCTAATAACTCATACAATTTCACTCTACTTAATATGAAATCAAACAACAAATTGTTATTCAAACAAAAAAATAGACAAACCCAAATTTTGAGTTTGTATATTTTTTTTAAGTTGAAAGCACAACAATTCCATTTTTGTAAACAAGAGTTGTTGGTGCTGGATATTGTGCATTGACAGTTCCACCTTCTCCGTCAAGTTCATATTGAAGTCCCAAATTTGTTATTATTCCCACTGCTTCACTCAAACTCTTTCCAACCAAGTTTGGCATTTCAATATTCTTTTCCATTCTTTTCAAATCACTTGCAAGTTCATCACTTGGTTCAAGATTTTTATATTTTATTATGCCTTCAAACACAAGTTTTGCATAAGGTGTTGCGACAACACTACCATAGTAGTTTGCACCACTTGGTTCATCAACAACAACCAATATTATATATTCAGGTTTGTCTGCAGGAAATGTTCCAACAAAAGAACTTGTGAATTTTCCACTTGCTATACTATTTCCAACATACTTTTGACTTGTTCCGGTCTTACCTCCGACCTTAAACCCCGGTATAAAACTCTCAATGGCATTGGCTTTTTTGATGACTTGTTCGAGCATATATCTAATTTTGCTACTTGTATCTTCGCTGACTGTTCTTCTCACTGCAACTGGAGAAAACTCCTTTTCGTATGCACCATTTTTGCTAGATATTTTTTTCACAAAATATGGTTGATATAAAATACCACCATTCACAACACTAGAAATAGCTCTAATCTCTTGAAGTGGAGTAACTGCAATTGCTTGACCAAATCCCATTCTTGCCAAATCAACTTTTTTTGCAGTATCTTTATCCATCAAAATTCCACCACTTTCTCCTGCAAAATCGACATTTGACAAATTTCCAAATCCATACTTTTCAAAATATTCATACATCTTGTCTTTGCCAAGTCTAAGTGCCAAATCTACAAAAACACTATTGCAACTGTTATTAAGCCCATCAACCATTGTTTGACTTCCATGTCCAATATGTTTCCAGCATTTTATCTTTTCTCCGTCAACAATCCTATAACCGGGGTCATAGAATCTATCTTCAAGAGTTGTCTTTCCTTCTTCAAGAGCAGTCGCAGTTGTCAAAACTTTGAAGGTACTTCCTGGCTCATACACATCAACAATACTCAAATTTTTGCTGTTTTGAAGCAGTTGCTGAATATCTTCTCTAGGAGGATTATTCAAATCAAAACTAGGTTTTGATGTCATCGCCAAAATTTCACCAGTGTTTGGATTAAGCACAATCATTTGTGCTGACTTTGGTTTTTCGTTTTGCATAATCAAATTTGTTGCATTTTCACAAAGCAATTGAATTTGATAGTCAATAGTCAAAGTCAAATCATTGCCTGCAACACTAGGTATGTAACTATCCATTGTGTTATAGAGTTCAGTTCCCTTTATATCACTTTGAACAGAACTATATCCATTTATACCCTTCAAAAATTTGTCATAAAAGAGTTCAAGTCCACTTTGACCAATATTGTCAATTGTGGTATATCCCAAAACTTGTGTCAAAAAATCGCCAAAAGGATAATATCTCTTTGTATTTTCACTATAATAAATTCCTGCAACACCACTGTTTTTGAGTTCCTTGGCAACACTACTTTCAACCTGCATTTTAATCAAGCTCTCACTAACTTTGTTGTTTGACACCTTTTTTAGAACATCATCATAATTCAAATTTAGTTTTTTTGACAATAAACTTGCAACTGCATTTTCATCTTCAACATTGCTTCGTCTAACAAAAATGTCATAGGTTGTGTAACTCACTGCAAGTTCAATACCATTTCTGTCAAAAATTGTTCCCCTTTCGGCATTGATTGGCAAATCTCTAGTCCACTGTGATTCTGCTTTTTTTTGCAAGAATTCTGCTCTAAAAACCTGCAAATAAACAAGTCGTCCTGACAAAAGGCAAAAAAATAAGACGAGTAGCATCAATATAGCTACTAGTCTTTTTTGCATTGAATATGTTGTGTAAACTGATTTTTTCAATTTGATTATCCCCCAAACAAATTTCTAAAAAAATTGCAAATCTTATCAAAAAAATTTGTTTGGCCTTTGTAATCTTCCACATTGTTTTTTTCCAATAGTTCAATATTTACTTTGTTCTCTTCGGTAACTTCTTTTAGTCCAAGTTCCCTTGCATTTTGCAAAACATTATCTTCATCTGTCAATTCATCAATGTTGCTTATGACTTTTTTTATATCATTATTGACATTGTTT
>CAMOHL010000044.1 GCA_946615295.1 uncultured Clostridia bacterium | reverse complement strand
TCAAAAGTATCACCCAAATATTTTTTGCTCATTGTTGAACATTCAATATGCCAGCCCGGATATCCAAGTCCCCATGGACTTTGCCATTTCATAATATGGTTTTCTGGAGCTTTTATCCAAAGTGCAAAGTCATAAGGACTCTTCTTTTCGCTGTTGACAGCAATTCTTGCACCTGCCTTTAGGTCTTCAAGATTTATACCAGAAAGTCTGCCATAACTTTTGAGCTTTTGAACATCAAAATATACATTGCCATTCACCTCATAAGCCATACCATTGTCAATAAGTCCCTTTACAAACTCAATCATATCTTGAATGTGTTCAGTTGCTTTTACAATATGCTCTGGCTTTTCAATATTGAGTCGTTCCATATCCACAAAAAACTTTTTTGTATAGAAATCAGCAATTTCATAAGGAGTTTTGTTTTCCTTTTTGCTTGCCTTTTCCATTTTGTCTTCGCCTTCGTCTGCATCACTTGTGAGATGTCCAACATCAGTGATATTCATAACACCATTTATGTTATATCCATTGTATTTCAAAACCCTTCTCAATGTATCCATAAATATATAGGCTCTAAAGTTCCCAATGTGGGCATAGCTATACACTGTTGGTCCACAAGAATACATATTTACAGTTTTGTTGTCATTTGGAACAAAAATTTCTTTTTTTCTGGTTAGCGTATTATATAGTTCTATCATAAAATCTCCTTATTTAACCAAATCAAGCAAATTTCTAACTTGACTTGCTATATCGTTCATATTATTTTTATATGCAAGTTGACCTTCAAAGTTCTTTTTTGAAATATTCAAAAAATCATTCAAAAAGACTCTTCCCTTCTCTGTCAACTGATAATATACTTCTCTTTCATCCAAAAGATTTTTGTTTTTTTCAACAAGTCCTTCTTCAACCAACTTGTTGCAGGCAGTTGTTATGTTGCTCTTTGCAAGCCCAACTTTATATTTTAGTTCTGCTGGCGAAATTTCATTTGCTTTTGAAATTTCAATCAAAATTTTAATCTTTGTTGTAAAAACTGCTGTTTTGTTTGTTTCATCAAAACCCTCACACAAACTTTGCAGTCTTGATATCAACAACAATACATCTGTTATTTCATCTAAATTTTTATTTGGCATATCAATTCCTTATAAAATTATATCTATTTTGTCTAGCTATTAGGTGAATTTACTATACTATTATATGTTTTTTTATATCAAATGTCAAAGCAAATTTGCAATATGATTTTTTAAACTATTTTTTGATTTATTGAATAAATCATTCCATATTACACAACATAGAAATATGAAAAAGAAAAATTTGAAGTTTAAAGTTATTTTTACAATATTTGCCCTATTATGTTCTATTATGCCATTAACGGGGTGTGGCAATCAAAATCAAAATATATATGTTGACGATATTCAAATAAGCAAAAAAAATTTGTATCTTGCTGAAGGTCAAACAGCTGTTATTTCTGCTCAAGTGTATCCTTTTAATGCAAGCAATCAAAACTATTCGTTTGAAAGTAGCAACAACGATATTGTTACTTGTGAAGATGGATTTGTAACAGCAAAAAAAGCAGGAGAAGCAACAATTTTTGTTTTTAGCGAAGAAGGTGGATACAACGACACTTGCAATGTTCTTGTTGTGAAGGCAAAAGATAACCTTGAACTCAACAGTTTCAACAATTTGAATATGCCACCGAAAGATTTAGAACCAATATATGATTTTGATAGCTCACAAAACACACAGAGCCCCGCTGTAGAGACTTCATCAAAAAACATAAACTTTTTTGATAAAGATAGACCACTTAGTGTAAATAGAATAAAAAAAGACATAACAAAAAAAGTTATGAGTGAAATTAAGGATGAAAAATTGGCAGCCAAAACAGTTTTGAACGAATTAAAAACAGAAATGGCAGATTCAATTTCAAACTTAAAAACACAAAAAGAACTCTTCACTCCAACATTTACAAATCAAAAAAATGAATTATTTTCTAGTATAAGTAAAATTCAAAATGATATATTTGATGATATAATTCAAGCAAAAAATTCTATGCTAAACAGCATAAGTGAACTTGAAAGCAAAGTTGAAAGTGGAGAATACACTGTTGAAACAAAAAATATGAACGGTGTTACATTTGTTGTTATAAAAAACAATATTGAAGACTGATATAATTTGTATTGGTCTTTTTTATGTATATAATATAAGTCAATAATAAAAATGATTTGCATAAAAATAATTGACTATATTTTTGTATAGTCTTAAAATATTAGTATGGAAAAAAATGTAGAAAAAAGAGTTGCAATAGTAACAGGGGCATCAAGTGGAATTGGTCTTGCAACTGCAAAAATGTTGATTGAAAAAGGTGTCAAGGTTTATGGCCTTGCAAAAAATGAATTTGTTTGCGATTTTGATTACATTCAATGTGATGTAACAAATTTGCAAGAAATAGAAAATACATACAAAACCATTTTTGAAAAAGAAGGTAGAATTGACTATCTTGTGAATTGTGCTGGAATGGGTATTTCAGGAAGTGTTGAAAACAGTCCAAACGAACAAATTCAAAAAATATTTGCAGTAAACTTTTTTGGAACTGTAAATATGTGCAAACTCATAATTCCATATATGCGAAAGAACAACTATGGAAAAATTGTTAACATAAGCAGTGTTGCAGGCGAACTACCTATTCCATTCCAAACATTTTATAGTAGCACAAAAGCAAGCATTGAAAGCTTTACTGCAGGACTTGCAATGGAAGTTAAACCTTTTGGAATAAAAGCAGTTTGTGTACTACCGGGTGATACCAAAACAGGTTTTACAAAGGCAAGAGAAAAAAATGAACTTGATGATGCAAGCTATGGCAAAAGAGTTGAAAAGAGTGTTGGCCAAATGGAAAAAGACGAACAAAACGGAATGACAGCAGACTCAGTTGCAAAAGTAATTTGCAAGGCATTGTTCAAAAAAAATCCAAAACCAATAAATGTTGTTGGGTTTAAGTATAAAGTGTTTATCTTTTTAAGCAAAATTTTACCAAAAAAATTTGTTTACAATATTTTATATAAACTATATGCAAAATAAAAAGTGGTTTGTCCACTTTTTTTGTTTTTCTATTGATTTTTGTATGCTTATACTATAAAATATGATTAGTTAAATAAATTAGGTGCAAAATATGGAACAAAAAAACTATTACCAAATTTTAGGTGTTCAATCAAATGCTTCAAATGAAGAAATAAGAAGAGCTTATTTAAAAAAAGTCAAAGAATTTCATCCAGACAAATTTCAAGGAAATACACATATTGCCGAAAAGCTGACAGCCAATTTAAACATTGCATACACAACCCTAAAGGATGAACTATTAAGAAAAGAATATGACAAAAAAATAAACATTAACACATTTTCAAAAAATAATACAACAAAAAATTATAACAAATCAAATTCACAGCAATCAACAAATTCAAATTTTAACAACTTCACTTCAAACAATCAAAATAAATATACAAATAAAGCAAAAGAAGATTCTTCGACTGAGTACAAAAAAGTTAACACTGTCAATATGAACTCTTTACAAGAAAACAAAGGCAAAAAAAGCAATAATACTAGAGAAAAATTTATTCTTGATGTTATTATAATTATCTTGTTGATTGTTGCAATATTGTTGATAATATTCAAATAAATTTTATTTATAAATGATCAAAAAAAACCATATAGCTATCGCTATATGGTATTTTTTTATTTAAAACAAAATGGTAAAATGTTTTCAACGGGTTAAGTATATACCATAAAATACCCTTTGTCAATACCTAATTGTCAAAAAATTTATTATTTTTTTCGTTTTTTAATTCTGATTTCAAAACAAATACTTTCTTTGGTTTTTGTCTTCTTTTTTCTATTCTAAAGACAATTGCAAATGCGACAATAACAACAAATCCTATACCTGAAATTCCAACAATAAATGGTATTTTTGAACGAAACTGTCTTATAACTTTTCCTGTCTCATCAATATTATAAAATAGACCACCGTAAGAATACTCTTCAAGTTGAAACTCCGTGTTTATATTTTCTATTGCATAATAATTAAAATCAAAAACTCCTGCAAATTTATTTTGCATATTTCCGATTGGAACATAAAAGTATTTATCTCCAAGGTCTATATCACTTCTTAAGCTATAGTATCCTTTGTTGTACGAAATACATCCTTCTTTTTCTTTTATATTATTGTTAATCAAGTAACCAATCAAACAGAACTCTTCAGCAGTTTTTATAACATAAGGATTTTCTTTTGTTCCAACACCATCAAGTTCATATTTTGTCAAATGCAACCACCAAGTATCTGGCTCAATGGAAACATTTATTCTATGTTCTTTGTCAATATTTTTTATCGTTACTATTGTATAACCATCAAAATTATTTCTTTCAAATTCACCGACTGTTTCCAAATACAAATTTTTTATGAAATACTTTTCATTGTATGGGGTAATTTTGAGTGATATATCATCACCATATTTTACTTGATATCCATTTTCTGTTTTTGTGTGATTGCTGGTCGAAATTATATTTCCATTTAATCCATTCCAAATAAGTTTAACATAGAAATTTTTCTTTGTATAGTTCGCTGTAACATATAAATCTTTATCAATATTTTTTATAGTTATAGAATTATTTTTCAAATCTTCTATTCTTATACCGTAATCTTGATAAATAATTTCATTATTGTTTGCATCTTTAATTATCCATGCATCAAATACTGCTTTTTCGGACAAATCAATTTGTGCTGTTTCTATATTTAAGTCTAATCCATCATCAACATATTCTTCAATATATTCTTTCCAATTACCACTTCCAAGTTTAACATTTCCTACAACAACATTTTTTCCATCATCTTCAACAGTTGTTGCAGATATTACAACTTCAATTCTTTTTATAAATTTTAGTGAAATGTTGATATCGTCATTAATATTAAAAATTCTAATTCCTTCAATGCTTCCATTCTTATTGATATATTCAAATGAAATATCTCCACCGCCAGCATATTCTATAACTGTTGCAGCACTGTCAAATTTGTATCCTTTCAAAATATTTAGCATAATAACAGCATCTTGACCATGGTAAACATCAGCTGCTTTTGACACAATTCTTTCACCATCAATAGATGTTTGACTATTTGTTCTTATATTAAATGTAGAGTAGATTATTTCACCCTGCTCATTTTTTATGCTATCTACGAAATTTGCTTTTGATCCAATAAAATTATTTGTTTCAGCATTTGTTCCATAAACAAGTTGCAATTGATTGTAATACTTTTGCATGTTCATTGTAACATCAAAAATACCACAACCCCAGTTGTTTTGAAACGATAAAATATATTTACTATCAATGAGTTCATAGGTTGCAACTAAATCACTATCCGATTTAATTTTTTCTATTTTTAAAGGATTTTGTGTTAATGAATAATTTATGTCAGGGTTAATTTCAATTTTTAAAGTTTCACCCTTTTTAACGAGAATGTAACCATCAATATAGTAAGAATTGTTCACCATTTCAATTCCATCAACAATTGATTCAACTGAAATAAAACTAACTTTATCAACTGCCGTAAGTTCATCTGTTTTTAATTCGTTTATCAATTTTTTTTGCAGGTTGATTAAATATGTATTGTAAGTAAATTTGATTTTGATATCATTTATTGTGGCATTTATATTTTCAATGGAAACATTTATCGAATTTGATTCTATATCAAAATTATAGTCAACATTTTCTAAATTTTTTATGTTTACATCATTTAGATACATACCCAAAAAATTGTAATTCGCTTTTGGACTTATTACAAAATCAATCTTATCTCCCAAAACAAATTTTGATGAGATATTAGGTTGATTTATCACATTATCATCAATTGAGATAGTGCCCCCATCCAAACTTTGAACAAAATCATAATTATAATTTTGTGATTCGACAACAATGTTTATGTCTTTTTGAAGTTTTGAATACAAAACAATTTTTCCAAACACTTCGGTTTCATCAAAAATCAATGGTGTTTCATATATAACAATTCTATCAATTATTGACTCATCAATGCTACTAAAAGCTGTTTGACTGTTGAATTCTTCAACATAAATGTCATTTGCTTCATCATATTGATTGTTATAGAATTTGTTTTTTATTTCATCATAACCAAACCAACCAACAAATTCAACATCATCTTTTTCTAGCATAGCCAATTCAGTATTTGACCCAAAGACAACAAATCTTGTCAAATCCTCACTCTCTATCTTTTCATATTTATTGTTTTCAGTGTAGTCATAATATTCAATTTCAAAGGTCTTGTTCAAATACTCATCGCTATTAGCTGCATAACATAAATTTTCATTTTTTGTAAGTCGAGATATACTTAGAAAATTTGATTTTATTGTAACTGAAAAATAAACAGCAAAAAACATAGCAATAAAAGCTATTGTCAAATAAAGTATATTTTCAAATTTTGTTTTTTGTTTATTCATTTTGTCCTTTCCTATTGTAAATATAGATACTTTATATATTTATTATATATATTTTTAAAATTTATATCAAGCAAATAACATTTTAAATAAAAACTGTTTTAAGCACAAAAAAAGAGAGCAATTGGGTTTGCTCTCTTAATATATCCATAAACT
>CAMOHL010000043.1 GCA_946615295.1 uncultured Clostridia bacterium | reverse complement strand
CTATCTGTAAGAATTGGTTTGTTCCAAGCCATAAACTTGTGTAGTCCACCTGCATTTTTGACTATGTTTTCACCTGGACGCAAATATAGATGATATGTGTTTGAAAGTATGATTTGAGCACCTGCCGTTTCAACTTCTTCTGGTGAAAGTGCTTTTACTGTTGCTTGTGTTCCTACTGGCATAAAAATTGGAGTTTCAATATCTCCATGTGGAGGGTGCAAAACGCCTGTTCTTGCACCACTGTTTTTGTCTATATGTGTGACTTCATAACTAAATTTTTCCATAGAGACATAATATCATTTTTTTTGAAAAAAAGCAAACAAAAAACAACTCAAAAATGAGTTGCTATTGTTTTTATATTATCAAACAAATTGTTTTAAATATATTTTGCTGTCAGTATTGAACTAATCTCTCATATTGACATTGTGATAAACATCTTGAACATCTTCGTTTTCTTCAAATTCATCAATCATTTTTTGGAAAACTTCATATTGATTATCATCAAGGTCAACATAATTTTGTGGAATCAAATTAACTTCAGCAGTCAAGAATGTGAGACCTTTTTGTTCCAAAAAATCCCTAACTTGATTGAAATTTGATGGATTTGTAACAACAGTATAAACTTCGTCATCAACAATCACATCATCTGCACCTGCTTCAAGTCCCCATTCCATAATTTCATCTTCTGAATGTCCACAATTTTTGTCAATTACAATTTGACCTAGTCTATCAAACATAAATGACACACAGTTTGTGCTTCCAACTGCTCCATTGTGATGATCAAAAATATGACGAATTGCTCCAGCTGTTCTGTTTTTGTTATCTGTCAAACAATTAACAATAACTGCACTACCACCAATTCCGTAACCTTCATAGGTTATATCTTCATAAGTGCCACCCTTACCTTCTCCAAGAGCTCTTTTGATACATCTTGTGATGTTGTCATTTGGCATGTTGTTTGCTTTTGCCTTTGCAATAGCATCTCTAAGTTTTGGATTGCTGTTTGGATCGCCCCCACCTTGTTTTACGGCAACAGTGATAATCTTGCCATACTTTGTGAATATCTTTCCACGAAGAGCATCCATTTTTCCTTTTGTTTGCTTAATATTGTTCCATTTACTATGTCCTGACATAAAAAATACTCCTAATTTTCAAAATACTTATATATTATACTATATAGATTTGCAAAACACAAATAATTTTATTGTTTTTTGGCGACTTTTGCATAAATATAATACATAACAACACTACTACTTATGCTGGCATTCAAACTTTCAACATTGTTTTCCATAGGTATTGATAGTGTTTTGTTTGCTCTATTTTTTAAAAATTGAGATACCCCGTTCCCTTCATTGCCAACAATAAAACCAATATCATTTTCAAAATTTTCTATTTCAAATATATTTTGCCCTTCCATACTCAAAGCATAGAGTTTTGCATTTGCAAACATTTTTTCAACATCATCATAATTTATGTGAACAATATTTATTTTGAATTGATTACCCATACTTGCTCTTATAACTTTTGGGCTATACTCATCAACAGAATTTATTGCAAAGATTTGTTTAAAATTGCAAGCAAGGGCTGTTCTCATAATTGCTCCAAAATTGTCTGGATTTTGCAAGTTATCCAAAATCAAAAACTTACCACCTAAATACTCTTTTTTGCTTTCTTTTTTTGCAAAGATACCAATATATCCATCACTTGAAACAACTGTTGAAAGTTCCTTAAAAACTGATTTTGAAACAACATATATTTTGATTTTATCAGTATTTGATATTCCAAATTCTTCAAAATCAAAATTCCTGCCTTCTTCCACAAAAAAACATTTTGGCAAAAGTCCACACAAAATAGCTTCTTTCAAAACTTTTTTTGTTTCTATCAAAAACAAATTTGTTTTGTCGCGATATTTTTTTTCTAACAATTTTTTTGCATCAACAATTTTTTGATTTGATTTTGATGTTATTATTTCACTATTCATTAAAAACATTACTCCTTTGAATTCAAAATTATTATACCATAAAAAAACAAAATCTACTGATTTATTCAATAGATTTTGTTAAAAAATATTTTACAAAGTTTCTTCACTCTCTTGAATTTTTGCTTTGTTGTTGATTTCAAACAATTCATTTGCTTGATTTTTTGTTAAAATCAAATCTTCTTGTTTTAGATATCCATCAAAACCCCTGTTTGTTTGCTCATCAAAAGATATTTTTGCCATTTTGTTTAGAATTTCATAAATTTCAGCAACTGACTTTTCTGGATGTTCTTTTTGCAAAACATTAAAATTGATAGTTTCTATCATAAATTGGTCAATTTGATTTTTGCTGTTGCAATATGCAACACCATCTGCACGATTTTCAGTCAGCACTCTTGTTGATTTATTGTCTTCTAAATTTATGAATTTAGGTTGATAAAACCAATAATTTTTATTATTCTCAATTTTATGACAATCATTACTCATTGCAAAATTTGCATATTTTGAACAAATTTTATTGCCATCTTTTATATTATCCCATGTTGGATCATCAAAAACTGTTTGGTCAACACCATATTTTTCATCTTTGATTGTAACAAAACATCTTGCATGACGGCCTGTCCCTTCTTTTTTCAAGAAATCTAAATCGACATACAACATATCACATTTTAGGCCTGGCATATCAAGAGTGTCAACAATCTCTTTCATCAAAGATGCATAGCCCATACAAACAATTTCAGGCAAATCTAAAAATGCACCTACAAAAAATTGGTCGCTATTGTGCCAATATCCATAATCTGTTTTTGTTGAGTTATATTTTGCAACTGTTGATACATATCTATGTGCATAAGCCAATGCTTCCATTGGAGAAAAATTACTTGATTTTATAAATTTGCAAACTTTCTCAATTTCTAAATTTGCTTTTAAGATAGTGTCAATGTCCCATTTGATAAGCCCGTCTTCGTATGCAGAATCAAGATATTTATGCTCAATATAAATATTGTATTGAACTGCATCTCCGAGTTTTTTGTATAAATTATACAATTCTATAAACAAATCTTTTGGCATTCTTTCATTCAAAAGATTTATTGTTATTCTATCTACTTTTCCATTGAGCAATTCACTATTATCAGCCAAAATTTGCAACATTTTTGTTGCATCTTTTGTGTATTTTTTGTCGTGAAATAATGAAAGTTGCAAAAATTGAATTTCTTCTATATTATTTACAAATTTTCTTACTTCTTTCTCATTTGTTAAATCTAAAAAAGTTTTCATACTCATATATTATCATATAATCACAAAAAATACAATACATAAGTAAAAAATATATGTATTGGTTTCTTAAAGTATTACTAAAAAATATATATTGTATCATCAAAAAGTATATTAGATTAAGCAGATATTTTTATAAAATTCACTGCAAAAAAATTGTTATTTTTTTAATGCAACAAAAAAAGCCCTAGTGGGCAATTTTTTACTTATTTTGCTGTTTTTGCTGTTTTAACAAGTTCAGCAAAAGCATTTGCATCACTAACTGCAAGTTCAGCAAGAACTTTTCTGTTAAGATTGATGTTGTTAACCTTAAGTCCATGCATAAATTTGCTGTAGCTTATATCATTTTGACGGCAAGCTGCATTGATACGAGCAATCCAAAGGCTTCTCATATCTCTTTTCTTGAGTCTTCTTCCAATATAAGCATGTGCACGAGCTTTCAAAACGGCTTCTTTTGCAACTCTATAGAGTGAATTTCTTGAACCACGATAGCCCTTTGCAGCTCTCATTATTTTTCTTCTTTTCTTCAAAGCATTAACACTTCTTTTAATTCTCATTCAATTCACCTCTCTTATTCTTGGATCATTGCTCTAACGGTTGCTGTTTCCTTCTTGCTTGCAAGTTCAACATCCTTTCTAGCAATTCTCTTTCTTTTTGTTGCTTTTTTTGTCAATATATGACGACGATTTTGTTTGGCATGTTTAACATGACCACTGTTTGTTACAAGAAATCTCTTTCTTGCTGCTCTTTTTGATTTTTGTTTTGGCATAATTTTTCTCCTTTAAGACTATTTTTTTGGCGCTAATACCATATTGATATATCTACCTTCTTTGAATGGTGCAACTTCAACAGTCGCAAATTCATCCATTATTTCAGCAAAATTTTTGAGAGTTTCAATACCTTTGTCTGCAAAAGCATTTTCTCTACCAGAAAGTCGCATATTTGCCTTAACCTTGTTGCCCTTGAGCAAAAAATCTTTTGCCTGTTTTGCACGATATTCAACATCGTGAGCACCTATGTTAAGTCCAAATCTTATTGTTTTTGTTTCAATAGTTTTTTGTTTATTCTTTGCTTCTTTCTCTTTCTTTTGTTGTTCATAACGATATTTTCCATAGTTCATAACTTTACAAACTGGTGGAACTGCATTTGGAGAGATTACAGCAAGGTCAAGCGATTTTTCTTCCGCAATAGCTTTTGCTTCTTGAATATTCATTATTCCAAGTTGTTCACCATTTTCTCCAACTACTCTCACATCTCCATTGATGCGAATTTGGTCATTGATCAATAAATCTTTTATAATTAGCTCCTCCATTCCACAAAAAAGTGGATAAATTTCTTAAAAGAATTATCCACTAAAATTATCATTCATCTAAATTATTATAATTTTTTAACCTAATCTAGCGATTGCTGACTGGTGAGAAGTGGATACTTCTTCTTAAAAACAAGATAATATTATCACAATTTGATTGTGTTGTCAATGGTTTTTCAATAATTTGTCAACATATTTTCTTTTGTTAATAATAATTATTATTTATTGATTTTTCATAGCTTTTTATAGTTTTGAAATCTTGTTCTCATAATCTTTGCACTTTGTGTAACTTGATTGTGAAATATCTTTTACTGCACTTTCAAGTTTTTCTTTTGTTGTTTTGTCAAGTGTTTTTGGCATTTCAACAGTAACTGTAATAATCAAATCTCCATTTCCATTCTTTTTGAGTTTTTTGATACCTCTGCCCTTTATCGTAAACACCGTTCCCGTTTGAGTTAGTGGTGGAATATCCATTGTTACCTTTCCCTTTACAACTGGAACAACTATTGAACCACCAAGCAAACTTGTTGTGAATGGAATTGGCACTGTTATATACAAATCAAAACCATTTCTTGTAAGCATCTTGTGTGGTGCAACTGCAATTTGAATAATCAAATCACCTGCTTGCACTGTTCCTGCAGGGCTGTTACCTTCGCCAGAAATTGTCATTTGTTGACCATTGTCAATACCTGCTGGCACTGATACAGTGAGTGTTCTTGTCTTTTTGACAGAACCATTACCACCACAAACAGAACACTTGTCTTTTGCAATCTTTCCTGTTCCATTACAACTTGAACAAGTTCCAACATTGACAATTCTACCAAAAATCGAATTTTGTGAATATCTAACTTGACCTGTTCCGTTACATGTTGGACAGGTTTTAACTTCTCCACCTTCTGCACCTGTTCCCTTGCAATGTTCACACTTTTCAGTTCTTGTGAAAGTAAATGTCTTTGTAACGCCCAAAGCAGCTTCTTCAAAACTCAAATTTAGTTTTAGTCCAATATCACTGCCTGCTGAGTTTCTTCTTGCAGATGAACCACCAAATCCAAAATCCCTAAACAAATCACCAAAGTCAAAGCCACCAAAGTTTCCTGAAAAGCTACCAAAGTCAAAACCACCAGTTCCACCAGCATTTTGAAATGGATTGCCTTCTGCACTGCCAAATTGGTCATAGTTTTTTCTTTTTTGTTCATCACTCAAACAACTATATGCTTCATTTATTTCCTTAAATTTTGTTGCTGCTTCGGGCTCTTTGTTGACATCTGGATGATATTTTTTTGCAAGTTTAAAATATGCAGATTTTATCTCACTTTGAGATGCTGACTTGTCAACTCCTAGCACATCATAATAATTTTTTGCCATAATAAAATTTTACCTTTAACAAAGCAAAATAGGAACAAAATTTCCTATTTTACCTTGAATATTTAATTTTTATATAAGTTTTTGTAACATTTTTTGATATTTTTTTAATGTTTTTCAAAATTAGTTATTGTCAACTTTAACATCATCTGGTTCAACATGAATGTTATCTCCATCAGTTGTTCCATTTCCGTTTTGTTGAGCATTTGCATTTTGATACAATTTTGTTGCAATTTCTTGACTGTCTTGTTGCAATTTTTCAAGTGCCTTTTTTACAGTTTCAAGATCATCGCTTGCAAAATCTTTTTTTGCCTCTTCTATTGAAGCATTGAGTTTTGTCTTGTCTTCTTCTGAAATCTTGTCGCCTGCATCTTTCATCATTTTTTCAAGTTGGAAAATAAATGCATCACCTTGATTTTTTGTATCAACAAGTTCTTTTCTCTTTTTATCTTCTTCTTCAAATTGTTTTGCTTCGTTTACAGCTTTGTCAATGTCGGCTTCACTCAAATTGCTACTTGCTGTGATTGTTATACTTTGTTCCTTGTTTGTTCCAAGATCTTTTGCTGAAACATGAACAATTCCGTTTGCATCAATATCGAATGTAACTTCAATTTGTGGAACTCCTCTTGGTGCAGGTGGAATGTCATTCAAACTAAATCTTCCAAGAGTTTTGTTGTCTTTTGCAAACTCTCTTTCACCTTGCAAAACATGAATGTCAACACCAGGTTGATTATCTGTTGCTGTTGAGAAAATTTGACTCTTTTTTGTTGGAATTGTTG
>CAMOHL010000042.1 GCA_946615295.1 uncultured Clostridia bacterium | reverse complement strand
GCTTAATAACAACAAAACAAAAATGAACCTAAGCTAATCTTAACTTAGGTTTTTTTCAAAAAAAGGGGGAAAATAAAATGTTTAAACAATATGGTGTTTTAAAACCAAAATCATTAGACTTTATTCTTTCTTTTGTGTTTGCGCTAACAGCAATTTGTTGTGTTTGGACATCAATTTGGCTTAGATTGACAGACAACTTGTTTGTTGCAACAGATGCAGTCAACATTTTTATCAGTGCAATCAAATTTGATATTTTCAATTCAAACATTGTGGTTTTGATTGAAAGTTGCATTTTGTATTTTGGATTTTTGTTTACGGTATTATTCACTTTAAAAACAATGTTCAAAAGAGAAAAGAATGCAGTTGTTGGCATAATTGCTTTTGTTATGGCAACAACACTTCTTGCCTTTGGCTGTGGATTTGTTGCTGTTATGCTCGAAGCAAAAATCTTGCCAATTTGCATAGTATTTTTGGCAATATTCCTTTTGGGATATGTTGCTTTGATAAAGAGAATATTCAAACTTGAGTATGCTTATCTCTTCAAAACATCTGCATTGTATAATCAATATAAATCAGAAGTTGGATTTGAAAAACCAAACGAAGAAGAAAATGAAGAAGTCGAAACAACTGAAATTGTAGTTGAAGAACCTTATGAAACAGAAGAAGAACCTGTTGAAGAAAACAATGACAGATTCTACTTTGAAAATTCAAATGGTTATGACAACTATTCTTATGAAAAAGATTTCAAAGATTATAACGAACAAATAAGCGAATATGTAAACGAAGAAAAAATAGAGTCAGAAGATGAAAAAATTCACAAGGGCGATATTGACAAACTTAAATTGAGAAAAAACAATGAGTTCACTTTTGAACAAAAACTTGAAAAATCTTTCCAAATTGCAAAAGATTATTTCAAAGAACTTAAAGAGTATGCTGAAGGTTTGGGTTTCAAATCAGCACTCACAAAACCTGCAGAAACATTTTCATACAAAAACACAAAGTATGCAATGATTGATGTTGCAGGACAAAAGGGTCTCAAAGTTTATTACAAACTCGACATCAACGATTATGTTGACTCTCCAATGCCATTAAAGGATAGAAGCGAAGTAAAAAAATATGAAAACACTCCTGTTTTATTGGTAGTAAAGAGTGAACTAGCTCTCAAAAGAGCAAAAAAATTGTTTGATGATTTAAAACAAAAATATGATGTTGTTAGTGATGTTGACATCACAAAAGAAGAAGAGCAAGAGCTCGAAGAAATTTTGAACGAAGAAGATGAAAATGCTTTTGCAAATATCAAGGCAAACAACTATACATTTGAACAAAAGTTAAGAAGAGCAAAGCCAGAAACAAGACAACATTTCAAAGATTTAAAAAACTACTTTGAAAGTTTGGGTTTCAAATCATCACTCACAAAGAAAGCAGAAATATTTACATACAAAAACACAAAGTATGCAATGGTAACAGTTGCAGGACAAAGGGGTCTCAAAGTTTACTACAAACTTGATATCAATGACTACAACGATTCTCCAATTCCTGTAAAAGATATGAGTTCATACAAAAAGTATGAAAACACTCCTGTTTTGTTGGTTGCTAAAAGTGATTTGGCAATCAAGAGAGCAAAAAAACTTATGGATGATGTAAAAAATAAACTAGATAAAGAGTAATTATGAAAAACAAGAAAAAAGGTTTTACGATTGTTGAAACTATTGTTTCTTTATCAATTATAGCTATAGTGATGTCCCTAGTGGCATCACTTGTGGTTATAGTGTCAAACATATCAAAAAAGCAACAATACGACAGTCAATGTGTTGCTGAATATCAACGAGCAAGTGAAGTGATTGATAGATTTATCAACAACTATTCAACCACAAATTTTGTTTTGGATAGCATAGAAACAAATTCGATAAAAATAAAGAGTAGCGATAGTTCAAGTCAATATGAATTAACTTTTAACAAAGTAGAGCAGACATTGCTTGTTGAATTGTTAAATTTTGATACAAATGAAAAAGAACCTCAAAGTTTAAAATTTCAAAATATAAAAGAAATAAATTTTGTTCAAAGAGGCAAAATAATTTCGTGTTCGTATATTTTTGAAAATTTTAATACTTACACAAAATTAGTTACTTTTGGAGCATAAATATGATTATATATTTTGACTATAATTTATCAAATGTTAAACTTTTGCAACAACAAAATGAACAAAAATATTTTGTTGTTGATTTTTTAAACGAATATTTCAAAGAAAGAGATTTTGAAAAGATAATAACAAACATTTGTGGCAAGAGTGAAGAAATTCTTGAAATACTAAAAAAAGAAAAAAACACTGTTATTTTACCAAATGAACTTGTTGCAGTAAACAATATCGAAGTGCCAAATATCAAAAGAAAAACAAAAGAGCACTTTGAAACAAAGTTTGATTTGATTTATAACAAGGACAAGGATTTGAAAAAGACCGAGTTTTTGTATTCAACAAACAAGAATATTGCAACATTCGTGTTTGCTACAACAAAAGAAAAGTTTATAAAACAAATAACATCTACATTTGAAATGTTTGGTGTGAAGATTAACAATTTTTCTTTCTTTTCTGCAATGGTTCGCGATTATGTTTTACAAGCACAAAAATCTTTTGCAAAAGAAAACTTTGTTGTTGCTTTGGTTGGCGACAACATAGATCTTGTTGCAGTTTCAAAGGGTGAGGTTGTGTGTCAATACACAATTTATAACAATATTGAAAAACAGTCCAGAAAATATGTTGCATACATAAAGAGTAACTACAAAAAGATTTCAAAAGAAGAAACAACTTTGGAAGATTTGTTCAAAAAGAGTGAAAAGAAAGAAAAGAAAGTTGATTTCTATGAAAGATTTCAATTCTTTGTTGACAACTTTTCAAAATACCTAAAAAATTCAGGATTAAATTTTGAATTTGAAAAAATTGTTTTTATTGATAACACAGAAAAAAAGCTTGCTGACTTTGACTTTAAAGGAGAAATTTTTGACCTTGAAAAAGTTGATGTTGTTGAGCTTATGAAAACGGCAACAAGTAATTATTTTGTTGAACAAAAAAAAGGTTTCTTCAGTTTTAGTATAAGGTAATGTTTAATGAAAAAAATTTTTAACAAAAAGAACAGGGGAATGACAATTGTAGAAACAGTTGTTGCAGTTGCAATTGTTGTTATTGTTTCAACAATAGCATTTTCAATTTGCAATGTATCTATAAATAGTGGACACAAAAACAAATTGCAAAATTTCTTTATTTGTCAAACCCAAAACTATGTCAAGGCATATTATCAAGGCGAAGATGACTATTCAACATCAATGGAATTGTTGACAGGCGAAGCAAAAACCTTTGGAGAAAACACAAAGATATATTATTCAAGCGATTTGAATATAACAACAGAGCAAAACTCAAAATATGTTGTAAACATACGGTTTGATGATGGATTTTCTGTTGAATGTTTGGATTCAAACAGCAACTTGATTTATGGATATGAGGTGTGATATGGGTTCAAACAAAAAAAAAGGTGTTGCACTTTTGACTGCTTTGATATTTATGACCATAATCATCTCAATTTCTATGCTCCTTTTCACAATTTTGATGGGTGGCACAATTTCTAACAGATATGAAATTTCAAAACTTAACAGAATGGTTGATATGGAAAACATAACTCAAGATTTTATCAATGAAAGTTTGAAAGATGATTATGACTATTCAGTTAGAGTTTTTGCAAGTGATGAAGATGCAAACATAAAAGCAGTTGTTGTCAAAGCAAAAACAGCAAATGATAAAAATATATCCTATTATTGTATATATAATTTTTCAACAAAAGAAATTTTGGCAAAACAAAATCAAAATTTTGATTTGACAAAAAAAGAATATATGGGAGAAGAATATTACTACTTGTCTAACATTGTTAGATATGTAAAGGTGCAATTATGATAGAAATTTATGTTACAATCTTGACAATTTTGATTGGACTTTGTGTTGGCAGTTTTTTGAATGTTGTGATTTATAGACTTCCAAGAAATATGTCGCTTGCAAAGCCAGCATCACATTGCCCAAATTGTGAGTATAAACTCAAATGGTATGACAATATTCCAGTGTTTTCATATCTCTTTTTAAGAGGTAAATGCCGAAATTGTGGAACAAAGATTTCTCCTAGATATATTGTTGTTGAAATTTTAAACACAGTTTTTTGGTTTTTGTCATTGATGTTAAACACAAACTACATTATACCTTCAATTCAAACAAACTATTTGATGTTTGCTATTGGCTGTTTGGCATCATCAATTTTGATATGTGTATTTTGTTGTGATTTAGAGAATTTGGAAATACCAGATGAATTTCAAATAGGACTTTTGATTTTGGGACTAGTTTCACTTTTGTCAAAAACAGCAGATGCAAAGAGTAGTGTTTTTGGATTTTTGGTTGGTGGTGGCTTTTTGTGGATAGTTTCAATTTTGTTCTATTTGCTTAGAAAAAAAGAAGGCCTTGGCTTTGGCGATGTTAAACTGATGGCAGTTTTAGGACTGCTTTTGGGACTAAAGAATATAATCCTAACAATCATATTATCTTCAGTTTTTGGAGCAATAGTATTGTTAATTTTAACTTTGAAAAATAAGGGAGGAGCAAACAAGGAATATCCTTTTGCAACATTCATTTCAATATTTGCATTGATTGCAATGTTTGCTGGCAACTATATTGTTGATTGGTATATGTCTTTGTTGACAAATATATGAAAAAGTTTGTTTATGTAGCAAAAGACCTTGAAGGAAAAAAGGTTAGTGGAACATATATTGCGGACAGTGAAGAATATGTTCGTCAAAATTTGGCAAAGCAAGATTTGTTTATTGTCAGCATAAAAGCAATGTCAAACAGTGCTCCTTCAACATTTTTTACCCTTACAGGAAAGGTTGGAGTAAAGGAACTCACAAGTTTTAGCAAACAGTTTTCAATTTTGATAAGTTCAGGAATATCAATTGTTGAAAGTTTGACAATTTTGAAGGAACAATCATATTCCAGCTTACTCAAAAAAACACTAGAAAAAGTTATTGATGATTTGTATGCAGGACTAATGCTTTCAGAGTCAATGAAAAAATATCCAAAAGTTTTTCCACATTTCTTTACTTCAATGGTATATGTTGGTGAGACATCGGGAAATTTAGACAAGGTTTTAGTCTCTGTTGCAAACTACTATACAAGAGATCAAAAAAATAGACACAAACTCCGTTCTGCACTTGCTTATCCAATTGTAATTTCATTTTTGATGATTGCAGTGTTTGTTGTTATGCTTCATTTTGTTATTCCAACATTTGTTTCGTCATTTGCAAAAATGGATATAGAGTTGCCAGCAATGACCGTCTTTCTGTTCAACCTTTCAAAATTTATGCAAAGTTATTGGCAGATTATTGTTTTGAGTATTTTGGCGATAGTAGGACTTGCATATATATATGGCAAAACAGAAAAGGGCAGATTGCAACTCGACAAACTAAAAACCACTTTGCCAATATTCAGCAGAATAAATATGGCACTTTTCACATCACAATTTGTTGAGTGTTTAGGATTACTACTTTCAAGTGGTCTAGACATTGTGTCTTCATTAAATAGTATTAGAAACATTATAAAAAACAAACATTTGCAAAAGCAATTTGATAGAGTTATTTTGGATGTTAAAAAGGGAATTCCACTTTCAACAGCAATAACTCTAGAAATGAAACTTTCAACTGTTGTTACTCAAATGATAGCAGTTGGAGAAAAAACAGGTTCAACTGACAAACTACTTTTGCAGACAAACGAATATTTTGACCAAGAAGTTGAATCAGCTCTTGGACTTATATCATCAACAATTCAACCAATTTTACTTTCTGTTTTGGGTGGATTTATTGCTCTTATGTTTATTGCAATATACACTCCAATCTTGAGCATGATAACATCACTAAAAGCATAAAGGTTAAAAAATATTTAAAAAAACACTAAAAAACTGCAAAAAAAATCAAAAAAATTGAAAAAAAACACAAAAAATTAACGATTTTGTAAAAATATATGGAGAACAGTATGGTTAAAAATGAAATACTTGCAAAATATCTTTTAAAAGAAAATATAATAACCGAAAGTCAATTTGAAAAATTGTCTAAAAAATTTGAAGACGAATCATTTGATGTTCTTGAAGATTTGGCTTTGAATGGAAAGATATCAAACCTAAACAAACAAGAAGCAGAAGCATATCTTTTTGATAGGCAAGCAATAGACCTAGATTATATAACAATTTCTCAAAACATAGAGAAATATTTTTCAATAGATTTGATGAAAAAGTTTTTGTTTTTGCCACTATATGTTTCAAAAAACAACAATATGGTTGTTGCGACAAGCGAAGCCATAAATCCAGAAATGGAATCTATTGTTAGAATGAAGTTTGATGGTGTTGTTGAATTTGTGCTTGTTGAAAAGCAAAAGATAGTTGATTTCTTAAATTCTTACGAAGCAAATCTAACAACAAGAGATGCTCTTAACATAATTGTAAAAGACGCAGAAGATGGAACCAAACAGCTTGATACAGATTTGTATGTGCAAGATGCACCAGCTGTTAAGTTTGTTGATTCTATTATAAGAGAAGCTTTGCCACTCAGAGCAAGTGATATTCACATTGAACCGGGAGAAGATAATGTTGTTATAAGGTATCGTATTGACGGCGACCTTGTTAAGTGGAATGAATTTCCAATATCGTCATATCC
>CAMOHL010000041.1 GCA_946615295.1 uncultured Clostridia bacterium | reverse complement strand
TGCAGTTCAAACAGCAAAACAAGTTGTTATGCAAAAGTTAAGAGAAGTTGAAAGAGAATTGACAATCAGTGAAATCAGCGAAAAGGAAGATGAACTTGTAACAACTATTGTAAACAGAATAGATGGAAACAATGTTTTTGTTGAATTGGGAACAAATCAAATAGAAGCAGTTATGGGACAAAACGATCAAATTCCTGGAGAAAAATATTATGTAAACCAAAGATTAAAGGTTTATGTAAAAAAGATTAAGGAAGGAATAAAGGGTCCAATGCTTCAAGTGTCAAGAGCAAACACTGGTTTTATTAAAAAGTTGTTTGAGCTTGAAATTCCAGAAATTGCAAACGGAGAAGTTGTTATAAATTCAATTTCTAGAGAAGCTGGATATAGAACAAAGATTGCAGTTTCAACAGCAAATCCAAATCTTGACCCAATTGGTGCTTGTGTTGGTGATAAGGGAATAAGAATAAACACCATCATTACAGAACTCAATGGAGAAAAGATTGATATCATAGAATATTGTGAAGATTTGCCAGAATTTATTGGAAGAGCTCTCAGTCCAGCACCAGTTGAATCGGTTACTATGATAGAAGATGGCAGAGCACTTGCTGTTGTTGCTGATGACAAACTATCACTTGCAATTGGAAAGAGTGGTCAAAATGTTAGACTTGCTGCAAGATTGACAAAGACTAGAATTGATGTAAAGAGCAATTCTGCAATGTTGAAAGAAAATCAAGAAAAAACAGAAGAAGTTCCAGAAGTTGATATGACAGTTAGTCTTGACGATATGTTTGAAGATGACGGAGAATAATAATCTTATGAAACCAACTAGAATGTGTGTTGCATGTAGACAAAGATTTTTTAAGCAAGATTTAATAAGATTGTCAAAATCAAATCAAACAGTTGAGATTGACTATAATAAAAAAAATGATAGTAGAGCAATATATGTTTGTAAGAACGATGATTGCATAAATAAACTAAAAAAGACAAAAGCAATTTTAAGAATTTTTAGAGTTGATGTCGATGAAAATTTTTATGAAAACTTAAAAAATTCAATTTAGGAGAACAATTTTGAATAAAGAAACTACAGAAATAAAGAAGAATAGTAAGGGTAGTGCAACCAGTAATCTAAAAAAACTTGTTGACATATTTTTTGCAAAAGATGAGTTGAATGCAGTTGACCAAATCAAAGATGCAAAAACACTGATTTTACAAATCAGTAAAGCCATAAAACAAAAATTGGCAAGTCAGACCAAGTCAGTTGATGATACTTTGACGGTAAAACAAACAAAATCAGTTGATAAAAAATTGGAAGAAAAACCAATCGAAAGAAAATCAACTGCTGTTTTGCCATCAAAAGGTATTGATACAAGAGATCCAAACAAGATGTATGCTGGCAGCTTTGGTAAGAATAATCAAAAGGCAAAAAATGGCTTTCAAAAAACAACTGCTGCAAGTTTTGGTGGTAAAAAGCCTTATGGTGAAAGAAATTTTGCGGACAAAAATTTTGCAGGCAAAGTGCAAAAACCATTTGGAACAAAACCATTTGGTCAAAAGCCTTTGAATAGACTTGGAACTGCAGAAGTTGATATTGATGTCAATGCAATAAAAAATAGTGATAGAACTTTTGGAAATAAAAAGAAGACACATGAAGTCCAAGAAAGAAAACAAATGAGCAAAAAAGCTCAAATGAAGTGGACTGGTGGAAACTTTGATGATGATGAAAGTGAAAGAATTGGTAGAAAATTAAAGATAAAGAAAAAAGAATCAAAGCCAATTGAAACAGTTAAAATTGAAAATGCAGTTATAAAGACAGAAAATTTAACAGTTAAAATTTTGAGTGAACAAATTGGTGTTACAGTTCCAGAAATTGTCAAAAAATTGTTTATTTTGGGTATAATGGCAACAATAAACAGCACTATTGATTTTGAAACTGCAGAACTTGTAAGCAATGAGTTTGGTGTTAAGCTAGAAAAGAAAATTGAAGCAACTGCAGAAGAAAAATTTGAAAAGCTTCAAAATATTGATGATGATCCAGCACTTCTTGTAAAAAGACCTCCAATTGTTACTGTTATGGGTCATGTTGACCATGGTAAAACTTCACTTTTGGATGCTATTAGAAAGACAAATGTTGTATCTGGAGAAGCTGGTGGTATTACTCAAAGTATTGGTGCTTCAACAACTCAAATTGATGGAAGACAAATCACATTTATTGATACTCCAGGTCATGCTGCATTTACAGCAATGAGAGAAAGAGGAGCTCAAATCACTGATATTGCAATTTTGGTTGTTGCAGCAGATGATGGAATCATGCCTCAAACAATCGAAGCTATTGAAGATATCAAATCAGCAAATGTTCCAATGATTGTTGCCATAAATAAAGTCGATAAGACTGAGGCAAATATTGATAGGGTTATGAAGGAACTTACAGACCATGGTATTTTGCCAGAAGAATGGGGTGGAGATACAATTTGTGTTCCAATTTCAGCAAAACAAAACAAGAATATTGATAAGTTGCTTGAAATGGTATTGCTTGTTGCAGATATGCAAGAATTAAAGGCAAATCCTTCAAGAAATGCTCTTGGAACAGTTATTGAATCTAGACTAGACAAAGGTAAAGGACCAGTTGCATCTATACTTGTTCAAAATGGAACACTTCATGTTGGAGATACTGTTGTTGCAGGTATTGCCTTTGGTAGAATAAGAGCAATGATTGATGAAAATGGAAAATCAATAAAACAAGCACCACCATCAACTCCTGTTCAAATTCTTGGACTTGATGCCGTTCCTCAAAGTGGCGACAGATTGATGGTTGTTGATGAAAAGATGAAAGCAGAGATTATTGCTGAAAGAAAGAATAAGATTAAGGAAGCAAAAATCAAATCGCAATCAGCAGTTTCTGTTGATGATTTCTTCAACAAGGTTAAAGAAGGTAATCTCAAACATCTCAACATACTTATAAAAGCTGATGTTCAAGGTAGTGTTGAAGCATTGAAAGCAAGTTTGGAAGTGCTTAAGAACGAAGAAGCAAGGGTTGTTGTTGTTAGTGCAGGAGTAGGAAATATCAACGAAAGTGATGTTTTGCTTGCTGAAGCCTCAAGTGCAAAAATTATTGGATTTAATGTTAAAACTGATGACAAAGCAGAAACACTTGCAAAACAAGACAAAATTGATATTCATAATTACAGTATTATCTATGAATGTATTGATGATATTCAAAGAGCACTTAAGTCGCTTATGGCTCCAAAATATACTGATGTCAAGATTGGAACAGTTGAGGTTAGACAACTATTCAAAGTTTCAAGTTTGGGAACAATTGCAGGCTGTTATGTTCTTGACGGTAAAGTTAAGAGAGATGGAAAAGTTCATATTATAAGAAATGGCCAAGATATTGGCGAAGCACAAATTGATAATCTTAAAGTTCAAAAAGATGAAGTTAAGACTGTTGGAAAAGGCTTTGAATGTGGAATCAAACTTAAAGACTTTAATGACATACAAGAACTTGACCAATTTGAAATCTATGTTACTGAACAGGTGATGCTATGACAAATAATAATCGAATGGGTAGAATTGATAGTGAAATTCAAACAGCACTTTCTGAAACTTTCACTTACAATATGAATTCGCCAGAACTCAATGGTGTTATGGTTAGTGTTATATCTTGCCACACAACAAAAGATTTGAAACATTGTAGAGTCTTGATAAGTATTTTTCCAGATAAGGACAAAGAAAAAAAGTTTTATGCAGTCAAAAATTCAGTTCACTTTTTGAGAAAAGAAATTGCAAGAAAAGTTAATCTGCGAGTTGTTCCAGAATTAACTTTTGAGCTTGATAATAGTGCTGAATATGGTGCAAATATTGATAGAATAATTGAAAGTTTACACAACGGAGAAGATAATGCATAAGATATTTGAATTGATTGAAAGGTCCAAAAAAATAGCAATATTTGCACACATAAATTGTGATGGTGATGCAGTTGGCTCTGTTATGTCATTTTATAATTATTTAAAAAGTATGGACAAAGATGTTTTTGTGTTTTTGCAAAGACCAATCAATGATAATTATTACTATATGGGCATAAACGAAGTTGCTAATATCAAATTTGATTCGAGTTATGATTTAGCGATTTCGGTAGATTGTCCAAACACAAAAAGATTTGGTGAATTTGAAAAAGAGTTTTTTAAAGCGACAGAATCTATTCAAATAGATCATCACATAGACAATGAGCAGTTTGCTACAGTCAATTGTGTTGATAGCAAAGCAAGTAGCACTTGTGAAATAATTTATAAATTATTTACTGAAAATGAAATAAAAATTGATGATAGTATCGCAACTTGTCTATATTCAGGAATTATTACAGATACAAGAAGATTTATCAATCCAAATGTAACATCAAATAGTTTGTTTGTTGCAGGTAAATTGATTGATTGTGGAGCAAATTTTGATGTTTTAAATTATAATTTATTTGGTAGAATAAAAAAGAATGAATTTGAAATTTTGAAATTAGCACTAAATTGCACTGAATTTTATGAAGATGGAAAAATTGCTTTTGTTGGTATAACAAAAAAGATGCTCGACAAGGCAAATGCTGACTCAACTTGCACATATCGCATTATTGACCAAGTCAATAGTATTGATGGTGTTGAAATTTGTGCTCTTTTGACTGAAAATAAATATAGAGATAATATGGTTTCAGTTAGAACAAAACAAAAAAGTGCACAAAGAATTTGCAAAGCTTTTGGTGGTGGTGGACATTTAAGAGCATCAGGTTGCAGAATTTTTGTTCCTTTTAATATAGCAAAAGAACAGCTCATTGAAGAATGCAAAAAGGAATTCTTTAGAAATGATTAGTGGGATTATAAATGTTCTAAAACCAGCGGGAATGACTAGTAATGCAGTTTTGACAAAGATAAAAAAGAAATTTCATCCAAATAAAATTGGACATCTTGGAACTTTGGATCCAGATGCGACAGGTGTTTTGCCAGTTTGCATAAACAAGGCAACAAAACTATTCAATTATTATTTGAACAAAGAAAAAATATATAGAACAGTCTTTGTGTTTGGAAAGGAAACTGATACCTTAGATAGTAGTGGAAAAATTATTTGCCAAGATGATAAAATAATTGGAGTAGATGATATTGCTTCTATTTTGCCAAGTTTTGTTGGAAAGCAAGAACAAATTCCACCAAAATATTCGGCAAAAAAAATCAATGGCAAAAAGGCTTATGAACTTGCTAGAAATGATGTTGATTTTGAAGTCAAGCCAAAGGAAATAGAAATTTATTCTATAGACTTATTGAAGCAAATATCAAAAAACACATTTTTGTTTGAGATTAGATGTTCTAGTGGAACTTATGTTAGAAGTGTCGCAAGAGATATTGCAAAAAGATTGAACACGGTTGCTTATGTTGGAGCAATAATTAGAACAAAAAGTGGCAATTTTGATATAGAAAATTCAACATTACTTGATGATATAACGGAAAATAGTATTGTTTCACTAAAAAATGTTTTGCAAGATAAGCAAAAAGTGTTTATTTTAGATACATTTTATGATAAAATAACTAATGGTTGTGAAATTGAAGTTGAATTTGAAGATTTGGATTCTTGTGTTGTTTATTGCAAGGATAAACTTATAGGAATTGGTCAAATCAATCAAAAGAAATTAAAAATCACAACAAACTTATTGGAGAATTATGATTAAATTTGGTCCAGCTGGAAACAGTCAAATATTTTATGATAGTGGAGCAAAAACAAGCTTGGAAGCTCCAAAATGGTGCAATGAGCATGGATTGACTGCCTATGAATATTCTTTTGGAAGAATGTTTAATATGAGTCATGAAAAGGCAAAAATGCTTGGAGAAGAAGCTGTAAAAAACAATGTTTTGGTCAGTGTTCATGCTCCATACTATATAAATTTGGCGAATCCAAGTGAAGAATCATTTCAAAAAAACATAAATTATTTACTAACAAGCCTATCATATCTTAAAGATTTCAATGGAAATCAATGTGTGTTTCATCCAGGGAGTTGTGGAACTGAAACAAGAGATGTTGCTTTTGGTAGATTGATGTCTAGAATTGATAGATTGTTAGAAAATATATATTCTGCTGGTTATGGTGATTTGTATGTTTGTCCTGAAACTATGGGAAAGAGTCAACAACTAGGGTCTGTTAAGGAAATTGTAGAAATTTGTAAACAGGATAAATGTTTGATTCCAACTCTAGATTTTGGACATATAAATGCCGTAACAGGTGGAACTCTTAAAACTGCCGATGATTATAGAAAAATTTTGGATTATGTCTATAATGAACTTGGTGATTTTAAGACAAAAAATTTGCATATTCATTTTTCAAAAATTGAATATACATCAAAGGGTGAAGTAAAGCATCTAACCCTTGATGATACGGTTTATGGCCCTGAATTTGAACCACTTGCAGTGGTTATAAAGGAAATGGGACTTGAACCAACCATTATTTCTGAAAGCAAAGAAAAAATGATGGAAGATGCGATAAAACTAAAACAAATTTATGAATCAATAGGGGGATAAAAAATGCAAACAGGTGATATTAAAACAGGAATGACATTTATTTATGATGGCAAAATTTATACTGCAATTGAATGGCAACATGTTTGTCAACCAAGACTTGCAGCATTTATTAGAGCAAGAATAAAAAATGTTGAAACAGGTGCAGTTTTGGAAAGAAATTTCAAAACAAATGAAAATGTTGAAATTTGTCAAATTGAAAGAAAGGAAATGACATATCTATATAATGA
>CAMOHL010000040.1 GCA_946615295.1 uncultured Clostridia bacterium | reverse complement strand
GTCTTGGTTTTCTATAGTTCCACCACATTGCCTGCTCTGGATAAATCAAAATTTTTTCGCCCCTAACAAGCAAAACATCAAGAGCCTTGAAAAACTTTTTCATAGTTTCTGCATTGCTTGAAAGTGGCAAAGTGTTTCCATATCTAAACAGTGGGCCAAATGGCTCTGGCGGATTTGTGTAATTGCCCTCACGAATTATTTTGTAAAGTTTTCTGCCGTGCATAGATTTTTTCAAAACTTCCCAAACAGCAAAATTATCAAATGGATGAA
The DNA here is from genome assembly GCA_946615295.1 of uncultured Clostridia bacterium. Lineage (GTDB taxonomy): Bacteria > Bacillota > Clostridia > Christensenellales > UBA1242 > UBA9845. The sequence goes on along the minus strand of CAMOHL010000040.1, from coordinate 6,516 downwards.
AGTGATTGCAAGTGATTATTGCTCCACCTTCAAGATTTTGAAAGTTTTCAAGCCCCTCAACAGATTCAATAATAAGTTGTTTTTCTTTTATCATCTTGTTGATAAATCTTTGACCCATACGATTGACAAAAAATGTCTTTATCTTTTTTATTGGAGACTTTGAAAGATAATCGATTTTGTTTGGTTTGAGTTCGTATGTTGGTGGGTCGTCTTCAATATCTTCATCAAAACGACCTTCAAGTTCATATTGCTCTCTTCTTTTCAAAACTTTTTGTCTATAAGTTTCTTCCACAAGTTATTCTCCTATAAGTGTGTTGCAGAATGTTTTTCCATTCAAAACAATTTCAGCAGCTCTCAAAACAATATCAATTCCGGCTTGCTCTTTCTTTGCTTTTGCAACATCATCAAAATCATTTTTGATTGATAAAATCTTTTTATAGAAATGAGATTTTTTTGCATATTCCCAAAAATAAACATCATTTGTGACATTGTCAAATTGCCAAGGTTTTTTTGCAAGTGCATAGTGGACAATATTGATTTTTTCCACAGGTTTTTCGTATGCTGCTGTAAAATTCCAGTCACATGGCAAATACAAAATCTTGTCTTTACACAAATAGTTTAAATACATTTGATCTGGATCAACAGTATCAAAATTGAAGGTTGAAAGCAAATATCTAAATTTCTCTTCAATCTTGTTTTCTCTAAATTTTTCCAAGTTGATTGACAAAATTCCAGAATTTATATATCTGTCAGGGTTTACACCTACAGCCTTTTGAGCATATTCTCTAAATTCCTTCGTGCTGGCAACAAATCCTTCAACAACACCTGCAAGCATATTGTCGCCAAGGTCAATTTCCCAAAGTTTTGAAACATCGCCCAAAACAACAATGTCACAGTCAAGATACAAAATCTTCTTAAACTGTGGAAACATACTTTCAATAAAAAGTCTATAGTATGCTGCAAGAGAAAAGTGATAAATGTTTCTGAAACTTTCACTTATCTTTTCAATATTTTTAGAAATGTTATCAAAAGTGATTGAAACATTTGCATTTTGTCTAAGTTTAACCTTAAACATATTTTCTATCTTCAATCCAGTATTTAAAATATGAATATCATAAAAATAATTCTTTGATGCATTCTCAATAAGTGAGCCTATCGCAACATCCAAAAATGGAATGTAGTTGTCGTCAGTAGCAAAAAACACAGGGATAACTTCCAAGTTTTTAGGATTTTTCTTAAAAACATTTGTGTTCATAAAACCTCCTTGTCATTAAAGACATCATCATTATTACAAAATTTTATGAAAATTTAAAGTGAAAAATTCAAATTGCACTCCCAACCTCTTTTCACCAAATGGGAATTGCCAAAAACATATTCCCACCATATGGGAATTTGAATAAAAAGTTTCGAAAACACGAGCAAATCGTTTGTTTTTCTTTTTTTATAATGATATAATTTTTTTGAGGTGGAAATGGAAGACATAAAAGAAATTGTTGCAAAAAATTTGGTTGCACTCAGAAAGAAAAACAATCTCACACAACAAGATCTTGCAGAAAAACTCAATTATTCTGACAACACAGTCTCTCGCTGGGAAAGAGCAGAACTGTGCCCAAGTGTTGAAACCCTCCAACAAATAAGTGTGGTTTTTGATGTGCCAATCGAATTGCTTTTTAGGTCAAACATCCTTAAACGAAATGAAGAAAACGAGAAAAGAAAAAAAATCAGAGTGCTTGTGACTTGCCTTCTTTGCATTTGTCTTTTGCTTTTTGGTGCTACAATAACCTTTTTCTATTGTCAATCTTTTTTAAATCTAAATCTTTGGACAATTTTTGTTTGGGTTATCCCAGCTTCTGCAATAATTATGTTTAGCTTTGGACTCTTCCTTAAACGAAGAACATTCCCATTTGTTATGCTCTCCCTTTTCATTTGGAGTTTTATCACAGCCTTCTATCTTCAATTTATGGAATACAACTTGTGGCTTTTGTTTACACTTGGTGTGCCTGCCCAACTTGCATGGGCTGTTTGGTGTTATGTTATGCCAAGAAAATATAAAAAACCTTCAAAAGAAAAGAAAACTGAGCAGACTGAAATGGATTCTAAACAAGTTGAGTCCGAACAAAAGTCTATAATAAAAAAACAAAAGTAATCACTCAAAATGGGTGATTTTTTTGTAAAACAAAAATCTTTGTGATATACTATATTCAATGAACGAAAACAAATCTATTATCAAAGAAGAAAGAAGATATCGTAGGGCAAGAAAAAAGGTAAAGCTGAAAAGGATAAAATTTATACCTTTGAGATTTTCTGTCGCACTGACAATTATGCTTATTGAATTTTTGCTTGTTATTGGTGCAGTCGTAGCATTAACAATTTTTGTCCCTTACTTTTATATTGCTGTTGTTTTCACTCAACTTGCTGTAGCAATTATGATTATCAACTCAAAAGACAATCCAGACTATAAGTCCCCTTGGCTGTTTTTTGTTTTGCTGATTCCAATAATTGGATTTATGAGCTACTTTATGTTTTATTCAAGAGAATTGACAAAAGGACAAAGCAAGCGAATATCATTTCAAAACAAAGTATCCATCGATTTTGATGACTCAAAAAATATGAATCAACTTGAAAAACAAAACAGACGAGCTTTTGAGCAAGTGACGGTTCTTAAAAAATTTTCTTACACACATCTATATAAAAACACTAAAATTGATTATCTTCCAGATGGAAAAGCATATTTTGATTCTCTTTTGCAGGATCTCGAAAAAGCTGAAGAATTTATTTTTATGGAATATTTCATCATCGAAAACGGATTTTTCTGGAACAGTGTCCTTGATGTCTTGGAAGAAAAAGTCAGGAACGGTGTGGATGTCAAAATTGTCTATGATGATATCGGTTGTATGAAAAAACTTCCAAGCAGATATTACAAAACTTTGACAAAAAGAAGAATAGAAACAGTTCCATTCTCAAAACTTAAAGGTCAAGCAAACAACCGTTTCAACAACCGTAGCCACAGGAAAATGACAATAATTGACGGAAAAATCGCCTATACCGGTGGAATAAACATTGCGGATGAATACATAAATGAAATCGAAAAATTTGGTCACTGGAAAGATTGCGGAATCAGACTTGAAGGGCAAGCTGTCGGCGAAATGACAAAACTTTTTATTGTTGATTTCAATCTAAACTCAAAACACAAAATTGAAGAAACAGAAAAATATTTTGTTGACTACAAAGTCGAAAACGAAGGTTTTTGTGTGCCATTTGGAGATGGCCCAAAACCTGCCTATAAATATAGAGTTTCAAAAACCTTGATTTTGGGTCTTATCAATCAAGCAAAAAAATCTGTTTGCATCACCACCCCATATCTTATTATTGATACCGAACTTGAACAGGCACTTGAAAATGCTGCTTTCAGAGGTGTGGATGTCAAAATCATAACCCCACATATTCCAGACAAAAGATCAATCTTCTTGATAACAAAAAGTTATTATCCAAAATTGTTGCAAGCGGGAGTTAAAATCTATGAATATGCTCCCGGATTTATTCACTCAAAGATATATGTTGTTGATGACAAATATGCTTTGATTGGCACAGTGAATATGGACTATCGCTCTCTTGTACACCACTTTGAAAACAGTGTTTTTATTTGTGAACACGAAGTCATCAAAGACATTGCAAACGATTTCAACACCACCCTTCAAGACTCAGTCGAAATTTTTGAAGAAAATACAAAAGCAAACATTTTCTCAAGATTTATTTGGTCACTGCTCAACATTTTTGCCCCATTGTTTTAAACAAAAGAAGAGTGGATTTTCACTCTTTTTTTATTTTCACATTTTTTGATGTTTTACATCTGTGTTTTGACAAATAATAAATCCGAGCTTCAAATTGTTCAGAGACCGATTTTTCTAGCAAAATTACTAAATTATTCATGTCAAAAATCTTTATAAAAAAATAAATACCCCTAAATGCACTTGTATAAAAAAAATAATTATGTTATAATAACAGGCACATAAGGAGAAAAATAATGAATATTTGGAAAGATATAGATGAAAGCAGAATAAAACCTGATGATTTTATTGCTTGTATTGAAATTCAACAGGGAGACAAAACAAAATATGAACTTGATAAAGAAACAGGATGTCTGATTATGGACAGAGTTCTTTATACAAGCACACACTACCCAATGAATTATGGATTCATACCACTTACATATTGTGGTGACCATGACCCTCTTGATGTGTTTGTTTTGTGTTCACAACCACTTGAAAGATTGTGTTTGGTAAGATGTTACCCAATTGGAGTCATCATTATGACAGACAGAAATGAGAGAGATGAAAAGGTTATCGCAATTCCATATGGTGATCCACAATACAACAACTATAAGGATATTAGTGAACTTCCAAATCACATCTTTGAAGAATTGATGCACTTCTTGAAAGTGTATAAGCAACTTGAAAACAAACCTGTTGAAGTGAAGGAACTTGGTGACCGTGAAAGAGCTTTGGGAATTATTGCTGAAAGCTTAGAATTTTACAAAAAAGAAATTCTCAAAAAATAGTAAAGACTAACAATTTTTTTTAAACAAAAAAATCACTCCGAAGAGTGACCTTGGTTGGCTTGAGTTTTAAATCACCAACTATATTCCCTTATACTCACTTTGTTCGTTTAAAGTGTCTATAAAAACAAAAAAGGATTGATTAACTCAATCCAAATCTGGTTGGCTTGAGTGGACTCGAACCACCGACCCCCACCTTATCAGGGTGGTGCTCTAACCGACTGAGCTACAAGCCATCAAACATTCTTTAACACAAAGCGGGGATGGCTTTGTATTTTCGAATGCCCTTTTATTATAACCATAAATATTTTTTCTGTCAAGTATTTTATAAAAAAAATAAAAAGAAGTTTTCTTCTTTTTATTTTTTTAATTTTAAATTTCTTTTATTGATTTCATAACTTTATTTTTTTCTCTTGTAAGTGCACGCAAGAAATCTTTATACTCTGTCACCTTCTCTTTCTCGCCATTTTTTTCTGCAATTGAAATTGCTTGATTGAAATTGAAAAGGCACTCATGACTGTTTACATCTCCATCAAAATCTTTGTTGTCTTCCTTTGTCATATTATAAGCTGCAAAGAAATACAACCAGTTATCTGAGTTGCTATCTCCACCATTTCCCATAATTTTCATTAATGACAATGTAGCAACATTAACCTTATCCGCAGTATAATTTTCAAATTTTACAGTGCCATTTTTTACATCTTCAACAAATTTTTTAAAGAAATCTTTAGTTTCTTCTTCACTCATAAGAACTGTTTTATTTGGTTTTTCGGAATCTTTATTCTTTTCTTTCTTCAATTCTCTGATAAGTGCATACAAGAAATCTTCATACTCTGCAACTTTCTCTTTTTCGCCATTTTCTTCTGCAACAGAAAGCGCTTTATTGAAATCCATAGCATCAGACAAACTACTTGCTGATCCATCAAATTCCTCAATACTTTCTTTTAGCATATTATAAGCTACGAATCTATACAACCAGTTGTCTGCGTTGCTATCTCCACCATTTTCCATAATGTTGTTCATTGAGCTTATAGCATCACTCACTTTGTCTTCAGTATAATCTTCAAATTTAACTGTTCCATTTTTTATATCTTCTACTAATTTTTTAAAAAATTTCATAGTTTCATTTTCTCTCATAAACTCCCTCCTATATATCATTATTTTACCACATAGAATATTTAAAAGTCAATACTCATTTACACAAACACAAAACCACACTAATCATATTTTTTTTGCAAAGACATTTATAGAATTTTGACTTATTTATATATTTTTGATATATTAAAAGAGAAAGGGGATAAAAAATGGATACAACAATAGAAAAAATCATGCATTTTCTTCAAGGTGAAATGCAAAAACCAAATCTTTATGGATGGTTTCACATTCTGTCTTTAGCAATAGTCATAATCACCTGCCTGCTTATTTTTACTTTTAGAAAAAGAATTTCGCAAAGAGCGGTAAACAACATCGTTTTGATAACAGGCATTGTAGTTATAATCTTTGAAGTTTACAAGCAGCTTATTTTCAGCTTCAACTATGTCGGTGGCGGAGCATCAACTTGGTCATATCAATGGTATGCTTTTCCATTCCAATTTTGCTCTACTCCTATGTACTTAATGCTTCTTGCAGGAATCATCAGAAAAGGCAGAATTCACGATAATTTGCTTTGTTATTTAGCGACATTTGCGATGTTTGCTGGACTTTGTGTGATGCTATATCCTGGCGATGTGTTTATGAAATATATCGGCATAAACATTCAAACAATGGTTTGCCACGGAAGTATGATAATAATCGGTTGCTTGATTTTTGCGACAAAAAGCATAGAAATCAATCTTAAGTCTGTTTTGAAAGCCCTTGAAGTTTTTGTTATTGTTTGTGCTATCGCACTTGGAGCAAACATAATCTGGCACTACTATGGAACAACAGAAACATTCAATATGTTCTTCATAAGCCCATATTAT
>CAMOHL010000039.1 GCA_946615295.1 uncultured Clostridia bacterium | reverse complement strand
AGAAAACTTCAAGGTCATCGTCAACCATACACAACACTCAAAATTGTTAGTGTAAAATAATGACAAATATTGTTGTTAAACGAGAAAATGATTATATAACAAGTGTTGAATGCAGAAATCACACTGGCTTTGCTGACTATGGCAAAGATATCGTTTGTGCTGGTGTTTCTAGCATAACTCAAACTGCAGTTATGGGTGTTCAAAAACTGACAACTGTCAAAAATAATGTTTTGATTGACGAAGAAAAAGGTTTTTTGAAACTTGAACTTTATGATATTGAAAATTCGAAAGATTGTCAAAAAGCACAAATCATTTTGGAAACAATGCTTTTAGGTCTTTTAGATTTAGAAAAACAATATCCAAAATATATAAAATTGGAGGATAAGTGAATATGATTATATTGCAATTGTTTGCTCACCACAAGGGTGGCGGTAGCACAGATAATGGTAGAGATAGCAATGCCAAAAGACTTGGTGTAAAAAAATATTCTGGCGAAACAGTTAAAGCTGGAAACATCATAGTTCGTCAAAAGGGCACAGCTATCCATCCAGGAAAGAATGTTGGCCTTGGCCACGACTACACACTTTTTGCTCTTGTTGATGGAAAAGTTAAATTTGAACATGCTTCAAAGGGTAAAAAGAAAGTTAGTGTTTATGAAGACTAAAAAAATTGCTCATATTATATGAGCTTTTTTTATGTCTTTTTTTGTTTTTATTTGCCAATTTTGTTTGATTTTATATTCTTGACTAAACTATTTTTTTATAATAGAATTATGTTGAAAATAAAAATGGAGAAAGATATTTTTTGATATGAAATATACAATAGAAAAAGATAAAATTATAATCTTAGACAAGACAGAATTTAATCCAAAACACATCTTGGAATGTGGTCAAATATTTAGATACAAAAAGCTAAATAACAATGACTATGTTGTTGTTTCAGGTAAAGAAAAAGCTGAAATTTTTGAAACTGAAAATGGTTATGAAATTATAACAAAAAATATACCATACTTTGCCAATTTTTTTGATTTATCAAACGATTATAATCAAATAAAAAACAAACTCTCAACTCAAAATGAAACTTTAAAAAAAGCGATTGAGTTTGGATATGGAATAAGGATTCTAAATCAAGAACCAATTGAGATGATTTTTAGTTTTATAATTAGTGCAAACAACAACATAAAAAGAATTCAAACACTTGTTGAAAAGTTGGCTGAAAAATGTGGAACAAATATGGGAGATTATTTTGCTTTTCCAACACTAAAGCAAATGCAAACATTGTCTTTAGATGATTTGAAAAATATGGGTATGGGATTTAGAGCAAAATATATCTTTGAAACAGCAAAAAAACTTGAAGGCATTGATCTAAAAAAATTGAGTGAATTTGATACAGAAAAACAACTTGAATTTTTGTGCAGTTTAAGCGGGGTAGGGCCTAAAGTTGCAGATTGCATTGCACTTTTTGCTTATCACAATATGAATTGTTTTCCTGTTGATACTTGGGTTGAAAAGATTTACAATCAATATTTTGCAATTCAGCAAATAAAAAATAGAAATTTGATAAGAAAAAATCTTGTTGCTCAATTTGGAAATTTGAGTGGCTATGCTCAACAATATTTGTTTTTTTATAAGAGAGAATTAGATAAAAATCAAAAAAAATAAAAGCATTTTGCTTTTAGTCTCTTGTAAATTTTTTATCCAACAAAACTCAATAAAATACTAATAAATAATTGAAAAAATAATAAAAATTTTTAAAGTTAGGTATTTACAAATACATATTTATAATATATAATATATATTGAGGTGGAGCACTATGGCATTAAGTTTGTTTTTAGAGGGAGGCTGGAGCACAGACCTTGCTTTATTGTTTACAAATAATTATAATATTATTTGCATGATTTGTCTTGCAATAGGACTTATATTATGTGCGATTGAATGTTTTATTCCTGGGTTTGGTATTTTTGGAATAACAGGCATTTCTTTTTGTTTGTTTTCAATCGTTTTTATGTTAGCAATGGGTGGAACTTGGAGACAATTTCTTTTTGTTATCGCAATCATAATTATCACTGTTACATTATTGATTTTGATTGCTGTTAGAAGTGCTAGATTTGGTGCCTTAAGCAAGTCATCGCTTGTTCAATCAGACACATCGTTGCCTGTCAATTATTCTGACACAAGCAAACAAATGACGAAACTTCTTGGAAAAGTTGGATACACCGAAACTGTTTGTAAGCCAGTTGGAAAGGCTTTGATTGAAGGACAAACCTATTTGGTTATAACAGATGGCGAGTTCATTGAAAAAGAAAAAAAGATTTATGTTTCCGAAGTTGACGGAACATCAATTATTATAAAGGAGAAATAAGATATGATGAGTTTATTATTAGCAAGTTCACCAATTTGGATTTGGATTGTTGTTGCAGTTATTGTTTTTGCAATAATTGTTTTGGTTGCAATTATTCCAGTGAACCTTTGGTTTAGATGCTTGGTCTCAGGAACTTATGTAGGAATTTTCAAACTCCTAGGTATGAGATTAAGAAAAGTTAATGCAAATATGGTAGTTGATGCATTTATCAACGCAAAAAAAGCAGGTCTAGATATCGATATTGATGACCTTGAAACACATGCTATGGCTGGTGGAAATGTTAATTCAGTTGTTGCAGCATTGATTTCTGCTCATAGTGCAAAAATCAATTTGCCAATTGAAGTTGCAAAGGCAATTGACCTTGCAGGTAGAGATGTTTTGAAAGCTGTAAAGGAAAGTGTTACACCAAAAGTTATCAAAACACCTGTTATTAGTGCAGTTGCTATTGATGGTATTGAACTTAGAGTTTTGGCAAAAGTTACCGTAAAAACAAACCTTAACAAACTTGTTGGTGGAGCAGGAGAGGAAACAATCATCGCCAGAGTTGGTGAGGGTATCGTTACAACAATCGGTTCAGCCGAAACACATCAAAAGGTTTTGGAAAATCCAGATTTGATTTCACAGGTTGTGCTTGACAAAGGTCTTGATGATGGAACAGCATTCCAAATTTTGAGTATTGATATTGCCGACATTGATGTTGGAGACAATATTGGTGCTGAACTAAAAAAGACAAGAGCACAAGCAGAAAAAGAAATTGCTCAAGCAAAGGCAGAAGAAAGAAAGGCTATGGCTATTGCAGAAGAACAAGAAAACAAAGCAAAAGTCCAAGCTATGAAAGCACAAGTTGTTCAAGCTGAAGCAAAAGTTCCAGAAGCAATGGCAAAAGCATTTACAAGTGGAAAAATGGGTGTTATGGATTATTATAGAATTCAAAACATTCAAGCCGATACAAACATGAGAAACAATTTGAGCGGAAAAAAGAAAGATTTAGATGATTAGTTAGGAGAACCAAATGATAGGTTACATAATAATTGCAGTTGTTGTTTTGGTTGTTTCCTATATTGCCATAATTTATTTTAAGAATAGCAAAAAGATAAAAAAGAGCAAGGAAACATCGAAACCAAAAGATGCAAAAAAAGAAGAAAAGGTTGAGGTTGAGTCAAAAATCTTAAATGTCAATCCTGTGAAAGCTGCAGTCTTAGAAGAAAACTCAAAGATTGCAAAACAGGAAATTGAAGAAGCATTTGTTCGAATAAATGAACAAAGAGAAGCATATCAAGAACAAAAAAAAGAAGAACAAGCCGAAGAAAGCTATGAATATATGACTGAACTAGAAAAATCATTAGCACTTGACTATGACAATCCAAAATACAAAAAGAAACATCTAAAAAGTGAAACAGCAAAAATTGGAGAAGAAGGCCCTAGTCAAGAAAATATGCAAAAGATATTGTCTGGTGAAAACAATGACAAAACAAATCAAAACATTGATGATTCTCTTGCAACAGAAATTCAAAATCTATCACCTGAATTAAAGGCTATGTTATTAAATGATATATTAAATAACAAAAAATAGTTATCTATTCAAAAGTCAAGCATAAAATACTTTAGAGGTGTTTTTGTGTTTGACTTTTTTGATGAACTTTTTGGTGAAGCCGATAAAAAGAATTTTAGATATCAAGTTGCTGGTGGAAAAAAATTTGTTTTAGAAGGATACAAAACAATTCTAAAAGCTGATGAAAATTTGATTGTTATAAGACTTTGTGATGCTGTTTTGAGTGTTTGTGGTTGCAACTTAAAAATCAACGAATTGTCAAAAAACACAATCAAAATTTGTGGTGTCATAAAATCGATAATTCAAGAGGGTGCTAGCAATGAAAAATAGAGCAAAAACCATAAGAGTCTCTTTGACTGGTGTAAACTTGAATAGGGTGTATAGCGAGTGTAAAAAACAAAATATTGACCTATACAATATTGATAGAATTGACTACAAAAATATTGAATTTGATATTGACATAAAAAACAAATCTATTCTAAAGGGCATTGCAAAAGGGCAAAGATATGAATACAAAGAAAAAAACAATTATGGTGCAGTCAAATTCATAAATTTTTTGAAGTATAGATTTGGAATTTTGATTGGAATTGTTTTTTTTGTTTTGATAAACATAATTTCAAGTTTTTTTGTTTGGAATATTCAAATAATTGGCAATGAAACAGTTTCAAAAGATGATATTCTTGGTATTTTAGAATCTCAAAAAATCTCTGTTGGCAAGCCAATAAGGAGTTTGAATTTAGAAAATATAGAAAATGAAATAACAAACAACATAGAAGAAATTTCACTTTGCAGTGTCATAAAAAAGGGAACAACAATCATTGTCAATGTAAAAGAAAAAATTTCAAATGGTTATCAAAGTGATACAAATTCGTGTGATATAGTAGCACCAGAAAATTTGACAATTGTTGAACTCAATGTTGTCAATGGAACAGCTCAAAAAAAAGTTGGGGACTCCGTAAAAAAAGGAGAAGTTATTGTTGGTGGATTTTTGATGGACTCCAACGGCAACAAAATCTCTTGCAATGCTGTTGCAAACATAAAAGCAAAATTGTGGAGAACAGAAACATTTGAGTATTATAAGCAAAAAGAAGTGGCAACCAGAACAGGCAAGGTTATAAAAATTGCAAATCTAGATTTGTTTGATATGGAGTTTCCTGTAAAAAAAGGAAATAATGTGTTTGAAAATTTTGAAGTTGAAGAAAACACATATTTTTTGACTGACGATAATTTTTTGCCGTTGATAATGACCGAAAAAATTTATTATGAAGTCGAAAAAAGTGTTGTAACTCAAAATTTTGAAGCTGACAGGAAAGATATCATAAGTAATTTGCAAAGACAAGCAAATATGCAGGTTAAAGAAAATGAAGTTGTTGTAAAAACCTTTGAAACAATAACCGAAGATGCAGAAAAATTTATCATAACTGCTTATGTTGAAGTTGAGTTTGATATATAAATAATTTTGTTTTAATATATATCAAATTTAATATGTTTTTTAGATAATTTTTTTGACTAATTTGTCAACAATATTATGAAAAATATCTCATTTTTCTTTAAATTTTTTTTATAATGTGATAAAATATCTACATTGGAGTAATTATGGTAGAATTTTTAGGAAAAGAATTAGATAAAAAGACTTTAAAATTATTAAAAAAGGTTGCAAAACATACCTTTAAATGTAACGGACAAAAACCAAGAAAATTGGAAGTTGCAGTTACTTTTGTTGATGATGATGAAATTCAAGAAATCAACAAGCAAGAAAGAAATATTGATGAAGTAACTGATGTTTTAAGTTTTCCAACACTAAACGAAGTTTTCAACAAAGAAATCAACAAAAAAACATTCCCAGATGATGTCAATCCAGAAAACGGAAAGGTTGATATCGGTGATGTTGTCATAAATTTGAATAGAGCACAAGAGCAAGCAAACAGTTTTGGCCATTCTTTCACAAGAGAAGTTGCATATTTGATGGTTCATGGACTTTTGCATTTGATGGGATATGACCACATTGACAAACTTGATGCAAAACTTATGAGAGCACAAGAAGAAAGAGTGCTTGCAAAATTCAAGCTAAAGAGAGATTGATATGGAATTTAGATGTGGATTTGTTTCTATTTTGGGTAGACCTAATGTTGGCAAAAGCACACTGCTCAACAAGTTGGTCGGTCAAAAAATCAGCATTGTTTCACCAAAACCACAAACAACAAGGAATGTGGTTACGGGTATTTTGAATAGAGATAATTTGCAAGTCGTTTTCTTGGATACTCCAGGAATTCACAAATCAAAAAACAGTTTGGATAGATACATGGAAAAATCAATTCAAAAATCACTTGAAGGTATTGATTTGATTTTGTATATGATTGACGGAACAAAAAAATTTTTTGCAGAGAGTTTGGAAGAAGTCCAAGCACTTTGCAACGGACAAACCCCCGTTGTTATTTTGGTCAGCAAGATTGATGACACAACATTTGAAAAACTTTATCCAGAGCTTGCAAAACTAAACTCAATTCAAAATGTTAAAGACATCATTCCATTTTCAAGTTTCAATGGAAAAAATTTGGATGTTATCGTCGAAACAATAAAAAAGTTTATGCCAGAAGGTCCAGCAATGTATCCAATTGACACGGTTACTGATGTCAGTGAAAGATTTATTGCAAGTGAAATCATAAGAGAAAAATCTTTGTGGCTTCTTCAACAAGAAATTCCACACGGAATAGCAGTTGAAATTCAAAAGTTTGAGCAAAAGAGTAACATAACAAATATTTCAGCAACAATTTTTTGTGAAAAAGAAAACCATAAGAGAATAATCATTGGTAGTTCTGGTGCAACTCTCAAAAAGATTGGAGAAGAAAGTAGAAAGGATATTGAAAGGATGCTTGGTTCAAAGGTATTTTTGGAACTTTGGGTTAAGGTTAAGGAACATTGGAGAGATAATGACTTTATGGTCAGCA
>CAMOHL010000038.1 GCA_946615295.1 uncultured Clostridia bacterium | reverse complement strand
ACAACTTGATTTGTTATGTGATTCAAACTTATCCACAAAATTGAAATGAGATTCCTACGTCGCTTCGCTCCTCTGAATGACATATTGTTGAGATGCTTCATAAGATAGACAAGAAGCATTGCTCAGCATGACAAGTTGAATGTTGTTGAGATGTTTCGTGAGATAGACAAGAAGCATGCTCAGCATGACAACAAAAAAAATATATTCAAATATATTCAACAACATAAAAACAAAAAGTCAGTGCGAAGGCTGAAAGTCTAGCACTGGCTTTTTGTGTGCAAGAAAAAAATCAGATAAATAAAGCACAAAAAAAACAAACCTTTTTTGGTTTGTTTTATGTTTCACAAATAAATTAGTTTTGTTTGAATGTGAAATGAATTCCAGGTCCCATTGATGTTGCGAGAGCCAAGCTCTTGAGATATGTTCCCTTTGCAGCAGCTGGTTTGCTCTTGATTATAGCTTCCATAACTGCATTCAAGTTTTCAATGAGTTTTTCTTTACCAAAGCTAACTTTACCAATTGCAACATGCACAATGTTTTGTTTGTCAAGACGGTATTCAACTTTACCAGCCTTAACATCTTTTATTGCTTTTGCAACATCCATTGTAACTGTTCCACTTTTGATGTTTGGCATAAGACCTCTAGGTCCCAAAACTTTTGCAACTCTACCAACAAGACCCATCATATCAGGTGTTGTGATGCAGACATCAAAGTCTGTCCAGTTGCCTTGAATTTTTGTAATCATATCTTCAGCACCAACAAAATCTGCACCTGCTTTTTCAGCGATGTCAGCAGCATCACCCTTTGCGATAACCAAAACTCTAACAGTTTTACCTGTTCCGTTTGGAAGCACAACAGTTCCTCTAACTTGTTGGTCAGCTTGTCTTGCATCAACACCAAGTTTTGCATGAAGTTCAACTGTTGCATCAAACTTAACATTACTTGTTGCTACAGCAAGTTCTGCTGCTTTTTCTACATCATAAATTGCATGCTTGTCAACAAGTTTAGCAATTTCTGTGTATCTCTTTCCTCTTTTCATAAATCCTCCTAGTGGTGGTAACGAATATAATTCTTCCACTTATTTTTTTAATCTTCGACTGTTACACCCATGCTTCTAGCAGAGCCAGCAATCATGCTCATAGCTGCTTCAAGAGATGCTGCATTGAGATCTTTCATCTTGAGTTCAGCAATTTCTTTAACTTGAGCTTTTGTTATCTTTGCAACTTTTTGTTTGTTTGGAACACCACTTGCTTTGTCAATTCCACAAGCTTTCTTGATAAGAACAGCTGCAGGTGGAGTTTTTGTGATGAAACTAAAAGTTCTGTCTTCGTAGGCAGTAACGATAACAGGAATAATCAAACCAACTTGGTCTTTTGTAGCATCATTGAATTGTTTCAAGAAGTCCATTGTTGGAATTCCGTGAGGTCCTAATGCAGAACCAACACTTTGTCCTGGAGTTGCCTTTCCGCCTGGAAGTTGCAATTTGATAACTGCTTTAACTTTTTTATTTGCCATTTCTTCCTCCTACTCTAAAAAAAGAGTGTTGTGGTTCATTTGAAGTGCATAAAGATTTACACTTCTCCCACGATTTATATTAAATAGATATATATCTATATAATATACTATATATATAATATAATTAGTTTTGCAAAACAGAGTTTGCAAAGTGAATTAACCAATTTTTCTGATTTGGTCAAGATCAACATCAATTGGAGTTGTTCTTCCAAACATTTCCACATTGACTTTTGCTTTTGAATTTACAGAATCAATTTCTAGCACAATACCTGTAACCTTGTCAAAAGGTCCACCCAAAATTTCAACTGAATCAGTTGGTTTGATTGACTCGTCAACTTTTGGAGCATCCAATCTCATTTGCATAATTTCTTGTTCTGTGAGTTCAAGTGGTCTACCCTTTGGACCAACAAAACCAGTGATGCCACGAGTTCTTGTGATTGTGTGCCAAATATCATCGCCATAAATCATTCTAACAAGCAAATAGGTTGGAAGCACTTTTTGTTTTACAACAACTTGCTTGCCACTATCTTTTGTTTCAATAACTTCTTCTTCTGGACAAATAATGTCAAATACTCTATCTTGAAGACCATTTTTTTCAACAACCATTTCAAGATTTTGTTTTGCAACATTTTCATATCCAGAAATTGTGTGAAGAACATACCATTTTGGTTTGTCGTCCATCACTTTTGTTTTTTCATCAATTGTCATAAAAAATCTCCATTATAAAGTATTAGTAATCAATTTGTATATCCAGCTAAGACCGTAATCAATGCCAAACAAAACTATTGTGAAGAGCAAAACGATTCCAAGAACAAGTCCTGTGTTTTTAACAACTTGTCCAGCTGTTGGCCAAGTAACTTTTTTGAGTTCAGAAACAGTTTCTTTAACCTTGTTGACTTTTGGTTCGCCTTTTTTGGCTTTTTTTGTCTTTTTTGCTTTTTTGTTTTCTTGTTTTGTTTCTTGCTTTTCTGCTTGATTGTTTACCAATTCATCTTTGTTCAAATCTTCAGCTTGAACATTGGCATTGTTTTTATTTTTATTTGCTTTTGCCATAAAGCCCCCTAAACAAAATTATTTTGCTTCCTTGTGAAGAGTTGTTTTTCTGCAGAATGGACAGAATTTTTTTCTTTCAATTCTATCTGGTGTGTTTTTTTTGTTTTTCATTGTGTCATAATTTCTTTGTTTGCATTCTGTGCATTCAAGTGTAATTTTATCTCTCATTTGGTTAATCTCCTAAATTTATACTCTAAAAAATAGCATCCTTTTCAAGATGCTCTTTTATTCTAGCATAAAATATACATAAAGTCAACAATATTTTTAAAAAATAAAATTATTATTATATTATTATAACTATATATGTTTTTGAAGTCAAAAATGCAAAAAATCAATCAAAAAAATGCACAAAAAAAGTCTTGAAATTCAAGACTTAAAATGTTTCTTCCTCTACATTAAGTTTTCCAAGCAAATCCAATCTAGCATTTCTAACAACAACTTCTGTTGGAAGTATTTTTGAAAAATTGTAATATATTTTTTCACCTTTGTATGCTTTTTCAACATAATCCAAGCAATTGTCAACTGCTTTTTTATAGTTTTTGAATTGTGGATGATTGTAGCATTTTTTTAGTTTTCCGTAAAGTTCCATATCTGAAATGATACCTTCTCCACCCAAGCACATATATACCAAAGTTTGAACTTGATTAAACATGCTTTCTATACCCTTGGTTTCTTTCAAGTAAGAGTGTATTCTATTGTAAACTGCGCTTAATTTAACCATAATTTTTCCCCTTTTTCAAAATGAGTATAATACAAAAATATCAATTTGTCAATAGGCAATTTCACAATATTTTAAAAAAATTTACAATTCGAAATTTCAATCATATTTTCAATCAATTTGCATATATTTATATTTTATATCACATATATTTTATTGAAAAATAGCACAAAAAAAAACAGAAGAAAAAACTTCTTCCGTTTTATTACATCATATTTTCAATATTTATTTCTTTGTCAACCATTTCTTTTGATTCTTGATCTGATGTTTTGATATCGTCATTACTGTTCACATTTTTTATCATTTTACTTGATTCATTATCACCCATCAAATCAAAATTTTCACTATTATTTGCAGTGTTGACAATCTTTTTTGATTCTTCTTCACTCACATTGTTGAATGCCTTCATCAAATCTTCATCAACTTTGTTTGGTTGTTGTTTTTGTTCTGTTTTTAAAGCATCAACTTTGTTTGGTTGCTTTGCTGGTTGCTTTGTGTTTTTTTCAACTGATTTTTGTTCTGTTTTTTGCTCAACTTTTTGTGTTTGTTGTGCCACTTTTGGCTTTTCCTCTTGCTTTTGTTGAACTTCGCTATTTGACTTTGCAACTTCGCTCTTGTTTTCTTTTGTTTGATTGAGTTGATTTATGAGTTCCGCATTGTTTGATGCTTCTGCTGTTTTTTGAACTGTTTTGCTTAATGATTCAAAAATATTATTCAATTCGGTTGCAAAATTATCATTGATTTTTCTCCAACCAGCAGTCAATGCAACATCTTGCAAAATTTCTGAGTTGTGTCTTTCAAACAAACTATCCAAAATTTGATTGAGATACAAATAGTATCCACTCACACCTTCTTTTACAAACCAACCGTTGATTTTATATGTTTCTTTATTCAATTCTTCCAAAATTGTTTTACCAATTGCTGACTTACCAAGAAGTTTCAATCTTTTTTCATACAATGCTTTATTGATTAAATCAATCTTTTCATTTGAACCTGCTTTTAGCATATTTTCAAATCTTTTTCTTGATATAATCATATCAACATCTTCTGCTTTTTGATCTCTCTTTAAAAAGCCTTCTTCTTTTTTTGATATAACATTGTAATATTTCAACATATCAACAACAAAAGAGTTTGACTCGTTTGCAGTATAATTTTCAATTGAAACAGTATTTGTGTTTTGATAGTAGCCATTTGCTCTATCTATTGTTTCTAAAAGTTGAAGTGTTGCTGTTACCGTTCCGTTTTGTGCATTGTTTCTTATTTTTATGGCAAAATTAAGTTTTCCAAATTCTCCAACATCATTCATACTTTGACAAAATGTTGTTGCACCAAAAGAATATTGATAAACTTTTTTCATACTTACTAGTTCATCAATTATTCCTTTACTTAAAACATAATTTCCTTTGCCATTAAAATCTCCAAGCAAAAGATTTCTTATGACATCAAGATTTTGAACCTGTTTGTAATAATTTATATCACTTTTATTATACAAAAATCCACCTTGTGTATCTCGTCTAATATATCTTTCATTATCTTGTTCGTTCATACAATACCCCACCTTAATTTTATTATACAAAATATTAAACAATAATGCAAACAAAAATACCCAAAAAGGGTATTTTTTATACTATAATAAATTAAATCAAATTTTTTAGTCAAAAATATCGTCAGTTAGATTGGTTTCGTCAATTGGAACAATTTTGTCAGGTATTTCTTGACCTTCCAAATCTTCTTTTGTTGGTCTTTTTCTAAATTGTGGCATTGATTTTTCCAAACTGCCTGCATCGGCATCTGCTGTCAAATTCACAAAAGTTGTGAATTCCTTCATAAATTTAAGTTTTATATTTGCAAGTTCACCACTTCTATTTTTTGCAACAATAAGCTCAACAATTCCTGGCTTTATTGCATCAGGACCTGTGTATATATCTGGGTTGTAAATAAACATAACAACATCGGCATCTTGTTCGATTGCTCCACTTTCTCTCAAGTCCGAAAGCATAGGTCTATGGTCAGTTCTTTGCTCAACAGCTCTTGAAAGCTGACTCAAAAGAACAATTGGAACATCAAGTTCTTTTGCGGCTATTTTTAAGTTTCTTGTAAATTCACTGACTTGAAGTTGTCGATTGTCTTGATTTCGAGAATTTGAACCTGAACTCATAAGTTGAACATAGTCAATCATAACAAGGTCAAGGCCTTTTTCTCTTTTAAGTTTTCTACATTCGTTTACTATTTGAGATGTTGTGATAAGTGAACTATCATCAACATGAATAGCACTTTCTTTAATTTTCTTTTTTGCTGCCCAAAGTGCTGTCCAATCTTCTGCTGTCATATCGGCATTTAGTGCTTTTTTCATATCAACACAAGCAACTGAGCAAATTGCTCTTTGTGCTAGTTGATCAGTAGGCATTTCTAGTGAAAACACTGCACAAATTGCATTGCTGTCCAATGCGGCATTTGTAACAATGTTCATGGCTAAACTTGTTTTTCCTACACCAGGTCTTGCAGCAAGAAGCACAAGTGCTCCCTTTTGCAATCCACCATTAAGAGCTTTATCCAAAGCATGATAGCCGGTTTTTAGTCCAGTGATTGCATTTGGGTTTTTTGCAATATCTTCAAATTTTGAAATGACTTTATCTGCAGACTCTCCAATTTGAATAAGTCCACTTTTTTTGTTTGTTGCAATATCAGTCAATGATTTTTCTATATATTCTACTATGTCTTTTGGATCTTCATTGTCATAAGATTTTGCAACAACAGTATTACCTAAATTCAACAAATCTCTCAATTTGCTGTTTTGCAAAACAATTTCTGCATAGTGTTCATAGTTTGCAGCTGTTGGAACAGCATTTGTTAGAGTTGTGATATAGTTCATTCCACCAATAGCATCTAGTTTGTTGTCCTTTTCTAGTTCACTAACAAGAGTAACATAGTCAACTGGTTGATTTTTGTTTATCAAATTTTGCATTGACTCAAAAATTGATTTGTGAACTCCGCTATAAAAATCTTCTTTTTTTAGTCTTGAACACAATTCACTAGCAACAACATTGCTAATCAAAATACAACCCAAAACGGATTGTTCTGCCTCTATCGAATATGGTTCTCTCCTTGCAACATTACTTGCCATTTTTTTCTATCTCCCTTTTCATTTGTTCTCTCTTTTCAACTCTTTTGAAATGTATCAGTTCTTCAAGAGCAACACCTGCTCCACCCAAAACGACAAAGATTATTGTCATAACAACATCACTAACTTTGTTTTGTAGCAATATTCCCACAACAATAAAAATAGGTAACATGCAAACAAAAGTTATCAAGAATCTTTTAAACAATCCAGCAATACTTTTTCTTGTCATATTACCTCCATATTTTTTATTATAGATTAAATCAAAATATTTTTCAACAAAATTGATTACTTTTGTTGTTTCTTTGCAAAATTTGCTTTTGCTCTCAATTCTCTATCCAATATGGTTTTTCTAATTCTCAAACTTTCAGGAGTAACTTCCAAAAGTTCATCGTCTCCCAAAAATTCAATACTTTCTTCCAAACTCATCTTTACAGGTGGTGTTAATCTCAAAGCTTCATCACTAGAACTTGAACGGCAGTTTGAAAGATGCTTTTCTTTACAAACATTAACAACCAAATCTTCATTCTTAGGGTTTCTTCCAACAACCATTCCACCATAAACCTCAACATTTGCACCAATAAACAAATCGCCTCTTTCCTGTGCATTGAAAAGTCCATAGACAACACTTTTTCCTGTCTCATAAGCTACAAGTGAGCCCATATTTCTTCTAACAATATCGCCTTTGTATGGTTCATAGTCATAG
>CAMOHL010000037.1 GCA_946615295.1 uncultured Clostridia bacterium | reverse complement strand
TGTCCACTTTGTTCTGGTCCCAAAATGTTTCCACAACCTCGAATTTCCAAATCCTTCATTGCAATTTTAAAACCACTGCCAAGTTCAGTGAACTCCATTATTGCATTCAATCGCTTGTAGGCGTCTGATGAAAGCATTTTGTCTTTATCATAAGTAAAATAGGCATAACCTAAATTTTTTCCCCTACCAACTCTTCCTTTTAGCTGATACAACTGACTAAGTCCCAACTTGTCAGCATCTACAATGATAAGAGTGTTTGCATTTGGCAAATCAATACCATTTTCAATCAAAGTTGTGCTGACCAAAATTTTTGTTTCACCATTATATAATTTAAATATTTCATTTTCAAGTTCATCGCTATCCATTTGACCATGAGCAAAACTAACTGACACTTTATCTCCAACCATTGACTTTATTTTGTTTGCAAAATCCCTTATTGTTTCAACTCTATTGTAGATAATCAAAACTTGTCCATCTCTTGCAAGTTCTCTATTTATTGCCTGCAAAACTAGTGAATTGCTAAATTCAGCAACTGTTGTTTGAACTGGCATTCTAGACTTTGGTGGGGTTGTTATCAAACTGATATCTCTAATTCCAACAAGCCCCATATGAAGTGTTCGTGGAATTGGTGTCGCACTCAAAGTCAAAACTGCAACATTGTTTTTTATGGTTTTAATCTTTTCTTTATCAGAAACACCAAATCTTTGCTCTTCATCTAAAACTAGAAGTCCCAAATCTTTGAACTCAACATCTTTTGAAAGCAACCTATGTGTGCCACAAATGACATCAATTTTTCCCTCTTTCAATCTTTTGAGAATTTCCTTTTGCTCCGCCTTTGTTTTAAACCTATTCAAACATTCAACTTCAATTCCAAAATTTTGAAGCCTTGACTTCGCTGTGTTGAAATGCTGTTCTGACAAAATTGTTGTTGGTGCCAAAAAAGCAACTTGTTTATTGTTTAGTGCAGCAATAAATGCTGTTCTAATTGCAACTTCTGTTTTTCCATAACCAACATCACCACAAACAATTCTATCCATAATCTTTGCAGTTGTCATATCGTGAATAATATCTTCCATTGCAGAAAGTTGGTCAGCAGTTTCTTCATACGGAAAAGAGTTTTCAAATTCTTGATACATCTTTTTATCAAGTTCAAATCTAAAGCCCTTTTGTTTTTCTCTTTGAGAATATAACTCAATCAAACTGAATGCAAGTTCTTTTAAACTATTTTTTACTTTCGCTTTTGTTTTTTCAAAGTCTTTTGAACCCAATTTGTTAAGTTTTGGTGGAGTCCCATTTGAAACATAGGTCGATATAAGTCCAATTTGTTCAGTTGGCAAATAGACCTTGTCGCCCTTGTCATATTGCAAAATTATATATTCTTTTTGATAATCGCTAAATTTAAGTTTTTCAAGTCCAACACATTGACCAATTCCATAAGTTTCATGAACAACAAAATCGCCAATCTTTGGCAAAGTAAATTCATCTTTTTTATTTTGAGAAACAATCTTGTTTTCTACTTTCTTTTTTTGTAATTCTTCTTGGCCAATAAAAACCAATTTGTCTTCAACAAAAATTGCACCATAAGGAATTTTTAAATCAAGAATATTTACTTTATTCTTTTCTATTTCTTGTGCAGAAACAAATTGACAATCAATATGTTTTGATTTTAGATACTTGTCCAAATATTCTGCAAGTTGTTTTGAACCAGCAAATATATAAACAGTGTTTTTAAATTCAAGATAATATCTCAAATCTTCAATAAGTAACTCGTAGTTGCCAAAGTAGTTTGTTTCTGCCATTGACTTGTAACTTGCAACAAATGTTGGTTCAAAAATTCTGTTGCTTGTTGTGATTTGTTGAAATGATATTTTTTGTTTGTTTATGTCAAAAGTTTCGTTTTTATCAATCAAAAATCTATCTTGACCAATAATAGCTTCACCAGTTTTTAGCATTTCATCATACAAGGCATAAAAATCGGCATATTCATTTTTTATTGTGTCATATATCTGTTTTACATCATCAAAAATAAATATTGCATCGTCGTCCAAATAGCTTTGAATTTTGTCAAACTCACAATAAGGAGTGAGCCAATTTTTTATATATTCAAAATTGTTTGCATCAAAATTAACCTTGAATTCTTCAAAATTTGTGCGAAGTTTAACAGCCTCGTTTGTTTCCAATTTTTTTGCAGTTTTTTCAAAGGCATTTGTTATTTCAGTCAGCACTTGACTTTTGTTTGTTTGGTCAAAAGCAAATATTGACTTTGGCAAAATTTCTATTAAACTGATTGATTTTATTTTTTTGTAAGTTACAATATCATATTCATTTATGCTTTCAATTTCATCATCAAAAAATTCAATTCTAGTTGGATTTTGATTTGAAAAACAAAATATGTCAACAATATCTCCCCTTATTGAAAATTCTCCTTGATTCTCAACCATATCAACTCTGTTGTAGCCCATATTTGAGAGATTTTGTCCCAATTCCGTTATTGAATATGATTTGCCTTGTTTTAAGGTTATGATTGACTTTTTAAACAATTCTTTTTTTGGATATTTTTGAATAAGTGAAAGTGGAGATACAATCAAAACTTCAATTTTGTTTTTTAATAATTGATACAATGTCTCAATATTTCTACTGTCATTTTCTGAATATGTTGATGACATAGAAAAATATTGACCTTGAGCAAAAAAAAGCATTGCTGTTTTTTTGCCAAAACTTTCAAATTGTTTCAAAAGCTTGTTGCTATCAGCAATACTATTTGTTACAAATACAATTTGCCTATTTTGTTGTGAGAGAAAAAAAGATTTTTCCCCTAGTGATAAACCAAAAACACTGCAATCCATTTTGTTTTGAATTGCAGTATTTAGGTCTTTTAGTGCTTCAAACTTGATAGGCATATCTTTCATTATATTTCGCCCTTTTTTGTGATAAATTCTTTTATTTTTTCAATTGTTTGTTCAACTGAATTGTCGAACAAATCAACATATTTTTTGCTTATCTTTGCCAAAACAAAGTCCATCAGGCTATAAATTGGCTCTTCTGGTTTTATTCCAATTCTAATTCTTGGGATATCTTCAGTCCCCATAAGCGAAATGATATTTCTCATACCATTATGAGTTCCTGCACTGCCCTTTTTTCTATATCTAATTGACCCGTATGGCAAATCAATATCATCATATACAATCAAAATTTTGTCTGGCTTGAAAAAGTTTTTTAGTGCCACAACTGCTTCGCCACTCAAATTCATGTAGGTCTGGGGTTTTGCTATAACAACATCTTCTCCAAACAAAACACCCTTTGCATACAAGGATTTGAATCCTTTTTTTGTTGCTTCCAGTCCATTTTCATCCATCAATCTTTGAACTGCCATGAAACCAGCATTGTGATTTGTGCCTTGATATTCAATTCCATAATTACCAAGCCCAACAATCAAAATCATATCAATCTCCTATAAATTCATAAAAACTTTTTAGCTTGTCATCTTTTGTAACAACTGCATTGCTAATCAAACAATATGCAGGAACTTTGACAGACTCACATATCTTTGAATTTTTGCAAATTTTTGAATGTTCAAAAACCTCAACATTCTTTTCTAAAAGTGAGTTTTTTATTGTTGCGCCATGAATTCTACATTTTTCACAAATAACACTATTATATATCAAATTATTGGAATCTAATAGCACACCATCTTCAACAATACAATTTCCTCTAAGTTCATTGAATGGCTTTATGACTGTGTTTGCTCCAATTTGCACATCAGCATCAATAAAGGTTGTTGATGGATCTTCTATGATGACACCATTTTTCATAAAATAATTCAAAATTCTGTTCTTCATAATATCATTAATAAGTGATAATTGTTTTAGTGAAAAACAGGTTACAAAATCTTCCTCTTCAAAATATTGAATTTGTGGATTTAGCAAACTTTCTATTTTCAAAAGATATTGTGTTTCAAAAACATATCCTCTTGTGAGTTTCAATACTGACAAATCTTTCATTTTGAAGTATTCCATAATTTGCAAAAATGTCTTTCTTTGAAAAAGTGGTGTGTCAGAAAACAATACAAAAGTATATTTTGAATTTGTGTCAACTGCATTTTTGACAACAGGCAAAAAGTCTTCACCAAACTCATAGCTTACATACTTTATGTTAGTGTCAAAAACAGCATTTGCTACCCACTCCTTCATTGTTTTGCCAAAAATTTGAATGTCTGAAAGTTGTTTTTTTATTCCAAGTTTTGGGTTGTTAACATTCAAAATTACAGTGCAAATATTTGCATTTTCATTTTCTATGCTTTGAAATGATTTTACAAGTTCTTTTTTTTCTATTTCTTCCATTATTTCCATATTATTATAATATTATTTTTTATTCAAAAAGTCAATTTTATAATCACAAAAACATACCACACAGCTATGCTTTTCTTCTCTCCTTAAAAAACTCTTGCAAAAGTTGTTTGCATTCGTCTTGTAATATTCCTGTTATTATTGTTGTTTTTGTGTTGAGATTACTATTATTCAAAATATCAATTCCACTTCCACAGGCACCAAAATTTGGTTCTGTTATGCCAACAACAACTGTTTTTATTCTGTGATTTACAATTGCACCTGCGCACATTGCACATGGCTCCATTGTAACAAACATTTTGCAATCATTCAATCTCCAGTCGCCAATTCGTTTGCATGCATTTTTTATTGCGACAATTTCGGCATGATACAAAGAACATTTCTTTTTTTCTTTTTTATTATACCCCCGTGCGATAATTTTACCATTTTTGACAATCACACAGCCAACAGGCACATCACCTTTTTTATATGCCTTTTTTGCCTCTTGAATGGCAAATGTCATATAATATTCATCATTTTGTTCTGCCTCTTGAAAAAGATTTTTTTCATTTTTGATGTGATTTTTATATTGCTCGGCTTTTAAGCAACCATTTTTTTGTTGATCAGTATCTTCATTTTTTTTTATATATTTTGTCATAAAAAATTCCTTTCTTTAATTATGCAATAAAAAACAAAAAAAACCAAACAAAAGTTTGGAATTTTTTGTTTTATTTGTGATATGTTTTGCCATTTAGAATGGTGAATACTCTATATATTTGTTCAATCAAAATCACTCTCATAAGTTGATGTGGAAATGTAAATTTTGAAAATGAAAGTTTTTTGTTTGCCATATTGCTGACTTCTTTGTCTATGCCAAAACTGCCACCAATAATAAAAGTAAAAGTTGAATTGCCCTGCAAACATAACTTGTCAAGCTCTTTAGCAAAACCTATACTATCAAACTGAGTTCCTTCAATTTCAAGAGCAAACACAAAACCAGACAAATATTTTTTTATCCTCTCGCCTTCCTCTTTTTTTGCAAGTTCAATTTGCTTTTCACTACTTCCATAATCACTTTCTTTTACTTCAATCAAATTTATCTTTGCAAATGGCGAAATTCTTTTTTGATATTCTGCAATCGCTTTTTTCCAATAATCTTCCTTCAAGTTTCCAACTGCAACAATGTTTATTGTTATCATATAACACCCCAAATAAAAGTGAATACTGTTATCAATGTCCCTAACACAATGCAAGAAATCATAGGAATTTTATACTTGAAAGAGAAATCAAAATATTGTCCTTTGTCGTTGATATACAAATCAAAAATATTTGTTGGATTTTTTAGGTTTGGAAAAACAAATTTTTCAAACACCATAACAATTTCGCTGTCGGTTACATTTTCGTTGTTTTGTCTAAGTTTTGATTCTATGTCATCAAACATTTGATTATAGTTTTTGAATCCTGTATACAAAAATAGTTTTTTTAGTAATATCAAAATTCCAATGATTGAAAGTGTAACTGCGACAACAACGAATACGACAAACAAAACAAAACTTTGACTTGCAATGTTGTTTATGATATTTGAAATACTGAAACTTGAAAATTCTGTGTATGACAAATAGTCAGACAAAACATTCAAAAAGTTATTGCAAAAATGGATTATTACAGCTGGCCAAATGCTCCTTGTCATAACAGCAACAACTCCCATCAATACTCCAAGAATTGTTGCATAGAAAAATTGTGATATATTCATGTGCATAAGTCCAAACAAAACAGAACTCAAAATTATTGCTCTCTTGTAGCCAATAACATCACTTGTTCCCCTAAGTAGTAGTCCCCTATGCACAAACTCTTCAAACAAGGCAGGCATAATTGCCACTGAAACAACTGAAACCAAAAACTTGACAAATGTCATTGTTGTTTCTTCGGTCGCAACACTATATGAAGGATTGTAGCCTATAAAATACAAAATTCTAATAAATAGATTTGAAACAAACAAATTCAAAATATAAGCAAGGGCCCCTATTCCAAAACAAATCAAAACTGCCTTAAAATTCAATTTTTTGTAACCAAAATCTTCAAATAGCTGTTTTGGCTTTTTTTTGAAAAGCAGTAAATACATGCAAAATGGAATCACAAACAAAATTCCAATTTGAATGATTGAAGTGCTTACAATATCCAAAACTGTTTCGTTTTTTATGCCATTAAAAAGTCCAAGTGCAGAAGCAACTCTAACAAGCACAAATGCGACCAAAATAACAAAATATATAATAAATATTTTCAAAAACTTTTTACTTTTTTCTTTATTCATAATATTACCTATATATAATATTTCAAAATTCTTTTCAAAATAACTACTTAAATGCAGATATAACAGCAATTATCCAAAAAACAACTCCTGTTACTATCGCAACAATCAATGTTGGACACTCAAAAATCGATTTGATTGATTTTTTTTGAATTTGATTATCGATTTGTTGATTGCTTGCTGTCTGTTCAATTGTGTCAGTAATTTCGTCTAAATTTTCAGCTTCAATATCAATATTTTTTGTTTTATTTTCAACAATCAAAGAGCTGTCCTTTTCAAGTTCTACTGTTTGTTTTTTATTTAATAAATAACTAATCAATTTCAAAATTCCCAAAACAACAAACACTGAAGCAATTGCTAATATTATAGGAAGAATTATATTCCAAGCATTTGAATAGTTTGATGTTTGCTCGCTTTGTCCAAACACAAAAGCAAAAAACAGGATTGAAAAGTTGTTGAAAAAGTGTAAAATCATTATGTAAAAAATGCTACCTGTTTTTATT
>CAMOHL010000036.1 GCA_946615295.1 uncultured Clostridia bacterium | reverse complement strand
TTTGATGGTATTGTTGAATTTGTACTTGTTGAAAAGCAAAAGATAGTTGATTTTCTAAACTCTTACGAAGCAAATCTTACAACAAGAGATGCTCTCAACATAATTGTAAAAGATGCAGAAGATGGAACCAAACAGCTTGATACAGATTTGTATGTGCAGGATGCACCTGCTGTTAAGTTTGTTGATTCTATCATAAGAGAGGCATTGCCTCTAAGGGCAAGTGATATTCACATTGAACCGGGAGAAGACAATGTTGTTATAAGATATCGTATTGACGGCGATCTTGTTAAGTGGAATGAATTTCCAATATCGTCATATCCGGAAATATCTGCGAGAATCAAAATTTTGAGTGGTATAGATATTGCGGAAAAGAGAATTCCACAAGATGGAAGAATAACAATGAATGCAAACGGAGAAGACATCAACTTCCGTGTTTCAACACTTCCAACAATACATGGCGAAAAATTTGTTATAAGAATTTTGGACAACAAAATTTTCTCTTATAGTTTAAGAGAACTCAACTTTTCACCAAAAGCATACGATTTAATTACAAAAATCATAAATCATCCACATGGCATCATTTTGCTTACTGGCCCAACAGGTTCTGGAAAAACAACAACTCTATATGCTTTTTTGAGAGAACTCAACAACGGCAAAAAAAATATTGTAACAATTGAAGACCCAGTTGAATATGCAATGGAATCAATAAATCAAATTCAAGTCAACAAAAAAGCAAATCTCACATTTGCTTCAAGTTTGAGAAGTATTTTGCGACAAGACCCTGATATTGTCATGGTGGGAGAAATTCGTGATGAAGAAACAGCACAAATTGCAACCAGAGCCGCCATCACAGGCCACTTGGTGCTTTCAACACTCCACACAAACGATTCAACAGGTGCAGTTGTGAGATTGGTTGATATGGGAATTCCACAATATTTGGTTGGTGATGCACTAGTTGCAGTTATTTCACAACGACTTGTAAAGAGATTGTGCCCACACTGCAAAAAGAAAGTAAAGGCAACAAAGAACATTGCCGAAGGCTTGGGTGTTAGCAAAGATTCATACATCTACACAGCAGATGGCTGTCCATTTTGCAATGGAACAGGTTACAAGGGAAGAACTGCAGTGCACGAAATTTTGTATTTGGATTCAAAATTCAAATCTCAAATTGTAAATCAAAATTTGGATATTGAAACACTCAAAAAAGTTGCCAAAGAAAATGGAATGGTAACACTTGCCGAGGCCTGCAAAAACTATGTTTTGGAAGGTGTTACATCTTATGATGAGTATATGAACATTATGCTTGGCGACAAATAATCAATCTATTTTGTTTTTAAAATTATCTATTCTTTTAGAATAGATTTTTTTATGCTTTCAAGTTGCTTGACATTTTATATTTATATAAATATAATTTATTTGTGTTATATATAGTAAAATCAACACTTTTTGTGCTTGATTGTTACAATCAAAACTACTAAAACGGAGTAAAAGAATGAAAAAAGAACAACCAAATTTAGATTTTGTAAAACTAGAACATCAAGTTTTGGACTTTTGGAATGAGAACAAATGCTTTGATAAACTTGTTGAACAAAACAAAGACGGAAAAAGATATAGATTTTTGGATGGACCTATGACTGCAAACAACAGCATGGGTATTCATCATGCTTGGGGAAGAACTTTAAAAGATGCTTTCATAAAATATCATGCAATGAAGGGCGAAAGTTGTCAATATCAAAATGGCTTTGATGCTCAAGGCCTTTGGGTTGAAGTTGAAGTTGAAAAACAACTTGGATTCAAAAACAAAAAAGATATTGAAAACTATGGACTTGACAACTTTACAATTGCTTGTATGGACAGAGTAAAAAAGTATAGTGGAGTTATCACAGAGCAAAGTAAAAGACTTGGTCAATGGATGGATTGGGATAACTCTTATTTTACAAACAGCGATGAAAACATCACAAGCATTTGGTACTTTTTGAAAAAGTGTAATGATATGGGTTTGCTCGAAAAAAAGTATAGGGTTATGAATTGGTGCCCAAGATGTGGAACAAGTTTGTCAGAACACGAAATGACAGATAGTTATCACGATGTTGAGTGTGAAGCAGTATTTTGCAAATTGCCACTGAAGGACGAAAAGGCAAAAATGCTTGTTTGGACAACAACTCCATGGACACTCACAAGCAATGTTGCACTTGCTGTCAATCCAGAACTCACATATTGCTATGTAAAAGTTAAAAGTGATGAAGATTGCCTTGTCTTGTGCAAAGATGTTTTAAAACTCCTTGGTGATGACTTTGTTGAAGTTGTAAAAGAAGTCAAAGGTGCAGAACTTGTTGGAAAGACATACGAAACAATGTTTCCATATCTCGAACCACAAAAATTTGAGCATAAAGTTGTTGCTTGGAATTTGGTTGATGCAACTGAAGGTGTTGGTGTTGTTCATATTGCACCAGGTTGTGGAGAAAGCGACTTTGAACTTGGTGAAGAATTGGGACTTCCAAAAATAAACCCAATTGACGATGCTGGAGTTATCACAAGCGAATTTGGAGAATTTGCTGGAATGGATACAAACTCTGTTCGCGATTTTGTTTTTGAAAAACTAAAAGAACAAAACAAACTCTACAAAACACACAAATACAAACATAGATATGCTTTCTGTTGGAGATGCAAGACTGACATTGTTTATAAACTTGTAAGTGGTTGGTATATAAAAACTGACCCAATAAGAGATAAACTTATTGAAGCAGCAAAACAAGTTGAATGGAAGCCAGAGCATGCTGGAAAGAGAATGCTTGATTGGCTTTCAAATATGGGCGACTGGAATATTTCTAGAAAGAGATTTTATGGTTTGCCACTACCATTCTATATTTGTCCAAAATGTGGAAAGTTGACTGTTATTGGTAGCAAGGAAGAACTTCTTGAAAAAGCAGTTGACAAAGAAAAAGTAAAAAACATTCCAAATCTTCATAGACCTTGGATTGATGACATAAAAATCAAATGTGATTGTGGCGAAGAAGTTGAAAGAATAACAGATGTTGGCGATTGTTGGCTTGATGCAGGTATCACACCATTCAGCACAAAAAAATACTTTACAGATAAAGAATATTTCAAAAACAATTTCCCAAGCGACTGTGTTATAGAAATGATTGAGCAAGTTAGACTTTGGTTCTATTCACTTCTCTTTATGAGTGTTGTTTTGGAAGGCAGAGCACCATATCAAAAAGTTATGACATACGAAAGTGTTATAAGAGAAGATGGCGGAAGATTCCACAAAAGTGGATATATGATAAAGTTTGACGAAGCTGCTGAAAAAATGGGAGCAGATACAATAAGATATTTGTATGCATCGGCACCAATTTCAAACAATGTTAGATTTGGTTATGGTCTTGGCGATGAAGTTAAAAGAAAGCTTTTGGGTTTCTGGAATGCTTACATCTTCTACAATACTTATGCAAGCATAGACAATCCAAAACTTGAAGGCTATGTGCCAGATTTTGAAAAACTTAATGTAACAGACAAATGGCTTTTGGAAAGAACAAACAGATTTGTTGAAGTTGCAACAAAGAGTTATGAAAGTTATGATATGTCTAATATTGTCAAAGAGTTTGAACAATATGTTGACGAGTTGACAAATTGGTATATTAGAATAAATCGTAGAAGATTCTGGAAGAATAACGGAGAAGACCAACTCAATGTTTATTACTGTTTGTATAATGCAATAAAAACAAGCTGTCAGATAATGGCTCCAATTATTCCATTTATGACAGACTATATTTGGCAAAATCTTGTTAGAGAAACAGAACCAAACGAAGCAATAAGCATTCATCTTTCAAAATTCCCAACAGCAAAACAATATGGTTTTAAAAACTTGTTAGATGAAACAAACAAAGTTAGAGATTTGATATATCTTGCACAAAAACTTAGAGCAGAACATCAAATAAAGGTTAAACAACCACTTTCAAAAATGATGTTGAAGGTTACTGATGATTATGTTTCAGCTGTCAATGATTTTGAAAAAATAATCAAAGACGAACTCAACATAAAAGAGATTGAATTTGTAAAAGAAGACGATAGGTTTAACGACCAAAGTTTGGCACTCAACTTTAGAAAGGCAGGAGCTGTTTTGAAGGGCGATGTCAATAGACTAAAACAAACTTTGCTTGATATGAACAGCGAAGATATGCAAAAGCTTGTTGAAGTTGTAAAGAACGGACAATCTGTTGAAATTGCAACCTTCCCAACACTTGATGCCGAAATGTTTGAAATAAAACTCACTCCAAAAAAAGAATTTGCAATTGCAAATCTTGGCAACAATCTTGTTGTGCTTGATCTTGAAATCACTCCTGAACTTGAAGAAGAAGGAAGATTGAGAGAACTTATAAGAGAACTTCAAGTTGCAAGGAAGGAAGCTGACTTTAACATAGAAGACAGAATAACACTCAATTTGATTGCAAAAGATGGTTATATGGCAAATATCATAAACAAAAAATTGGATGTAATCAATTTGGAAGTTTTGGCTGTTTCTAATGATGAAGTTGTTGGTGGCTTTGAAAAAGAACTCGACTTCGATGGTGAAAAAGTGCTTATAAAAATGAAGAGGAACTGATATGATAGATATAAATTTGATTAGAACAAATGCAGAACTTGTTAGAGAAAATATAAAAAAGAAATTTCAAGATGAAAAACTTCCACTTGTTGATGAAGTTTTGGAATTGGACAAAAAAAATAGAGAACTCAAAAACGAAGGCGACAATTTGAGAGCTTCAAGAAATTCTCTTTCAAGTCAAATTGGTCTTTTAATGAAGGAAGGCAAAAAGGACGAAGCTGAAGCAATAAAAGCTCAAGTTACAGAAAACAAGCAAAGACTTGAACAAATAGAAAAGGAACAAGCCGAAATTGATGCAAAAATCAAAAAAGCAATGATGATAATTCCAAACATTGTTGATAGTTCTGTTCCTGTTGGAAAGGATGATAGCGAAAATGTTGAAATTGAAAGATTTGGCGAACCAAAAGTTCCAGATTTTGAAATTCCATATCATGCAGACATTTTGGATAGTTTTTGTGCTCTCGACAAAGAAAGTGCTGGCCGAACAAGTGGCACCGGCTTCTACTACTTGATGGGTGATGGTGCAAGACTTGTCAGTGCAATGCTTAGCTATGCAAGAGATTTTATGATAAACAAGGGCTTCACATATTGCATTCCACCTTTTATGATAAGGGGAGATGTTGTCAATGGAGTTATGAGTTTTGCTGAAATGGATGCTATGATGTATAAGATAGAAGGCGAAGACCTATATCTTATTGGAACAAGTGAACATAGTATGATTGGAAAATTTAAAGACCAAATCATAAGTGAAAAATCACTTCCAATCACAATGACATCATATAGTCCTTGCTTTAGAAAGGAAGTTGGTGCTCACGGAATTGAAGAAAGAGGAATTTATAGAGTTCATCAATTTGAAAAACAAGAGATGATTGTCATCTGCAAACCAGAAGACAGCATGAAGTGGTATAACAAAATGTGGAGCTATTCAGTAGAACTGTTTAGAAGTTTGAATATTCCTGTTAGAACTCTTGAATGTTGCACAGGCGACCTTGCAGACCTTAAGGTTAAGAGTTGCGACATAGAAGCATGGAGTCCAAGACAACAAAAATATTTTGAAGTTTGTTCTTGTTCAACTCTTGGCGATGCACAAGCAAGAAGACTTGGCATAAGAATTAAGGGTGAAAACGGCAACTATTTTGCACACACTCTCAACAACACTGTTCTTGCTTCAACAAGAGCACTCATTGGATTACTCGAAAACAATCTTCAACCAGACGGCTCTGTAATCATTCCTGAACCACTTAGAATGTATATGGGTGGCAAAGAAAAAATTGAACCAATAAAATAAGTTTAAAACAAATAGTTGATTTAATCAATTTGATAAAAATACAAAAAAACCATAAAAATTTCACTTTTTATGGCTTTTTTTGTAAAAAAACACAATATTTTAATGTTTTTTTTAAATATTTTTATAATTTTAATATATTTTTTTATTTGTCTAAACTAAAATATTTTTACCAGTATATTGAACTTGTTGTTATATCATTTGTGTCTTCACACAGGTATAATGTTTCAACACCATCAATATTTTCAATATAGATATATCCAATATTTGAGTAACCAATAGCAACAGGGAAGTTGGCATTTTCGGTTTTGAGACAATATATGTTTTCAATGTTTAACATAAGTGTATATTGTTGAGTAAAGTAGTTGTATTGCAAACTGGTTGAACCAATCATAAGACCAATCATACAGTTTGTGTCTTTGTCATAACCATTTTCAAACTCACAAATAGCATAAGAATTTCTTATGTTTCCAATCATATATCCAGCAATTCCGCCACCATAAACAAATTTGGTGCTTGCAGTTTTTGATAGGTTCAAGGTGCTTGTAGAAGCACATTCATTTATTGTTGGATTGTCAGTTGGTGAAGATTGGTTGACATATCCAGCAATTCCACCTGCAAAGATATTTATGTTTTCACTTGTTGCAGTCAAGTTGCCGGTATTTTTTGAATGATATATTTCTCCAGAATTTGTTGAAGAAATTCCACCAATCAAAACTGCACCATCAAAAGCAGTTTCAGTTGAACTTGTTGCTTTTAGGTTGCCACTATTTATGCAGTTTTCAATTTTTCCTAAATTGGAATTTGAAATTCCTGCAACATTTGGCGACCAACTTTCAATTTGAGATATTTGTTCAATGTTAGCGAAATTGTTTGATGATGAAATGTTTGCAGAGCCATAGTTTATGTTTGCAATTCCACACACATCAACATTGTTTGATGAGAAAATTGAGTTTTGTTTTGTTTCGCACGAAGAAATTGTGCCATAGTTTTCACCAGCAAAGCCAGCAAAGTAGCTGTTTAGTGTGTTTTGAGAAGAAAGGTTTATTTCTCCCAAAAAAGAGCAGTTGTGAATATAGTTATTGTTCTTGACAGCAAATCCACAAACAAAGGTATCTTGATTTGTTGAGTTGATATCAAAATTGCCACTTGCTTCAATGTCAACATTTTCTATTGTTCCATTGTTTTCCAAAGTCAAAAAACTAAAGCTATTGTCAATTTGATATTCGGCATGTTTGAATATGATTTTGACATCTTGAATTTTGCCCTGCAAATTTTTTATGAGATAGTTTTCATATTTTGTTATTGTTATGGTGTAGTTATT
>CAMOHL010000035.1 GCA_946615295.1 uncultured Clostridia bacterium | reverse complement strand
TCAGGTTCGTGTCCAAAAAGTTGAACAACTTTTATGTCTTCAAGTTTTGAAGTATACAAAAGTTCTTTTGTTTTTTCGCTATCATAAATAAGACCTTTTGCACTGACCATTTCAGTTGTTGTTAAACCTGCTCCAAAAAATTTGCACTGCTTTCTAAAAGCAACATCAGTATATCCTGCCATTGGAGCAAGAAATATGTTGCTCTTTGTTTCAAAATCTCCTATTTTCATACTTAAATTATATATTAACAATGCAAATTTTGCTAGCAAATTTAATCACTTTGCTCTCTTTTTGAAACTCAAAAATATTTCTCTAAAATTTAATAGTTTTGTTGCTAATAGCAAAACAAGATATATAATTCCACCACAAGCCATAATGAGCATAGTCAAAATCTTTGAACCTAAAAGTCCGGATAGTCCCATTTTGAGAAGTAGCATAACCCCACCCATAGTCAAACAGCAAAGTGCTGGCAAAAACAAAAAGTTCTTTATTTTAAAACTAAAATTAACGGTCTTTTTTATTTCTCTCAAATTCAACATAAATGCAAAAGAGAAAAATGCCATATCAGCAATCGCTGTGCCATAGATGTTGATTTTGTCAATAGATAAAAGCAGAATCATCAAAAACAATCTCAAAATTCCTGCAATAGCAAGATTTAAAACTGGAACTTTGTTTTTTTCTAACCCCTGCAAAACACTTGTTGACAAACTCAACATATTTAGATACAAAATATTGAAGCTATTTATTCTCAATAAATCCGATGAAATGTTAAGTTCGTCCATAATATTATTGTTTAGTCCAGAGCCATACAAAAATGAAGTTATTTCTCTTGAAAAAAATACAAACACAACAACAAAAAATATTGAAGTCAGCCAAACAATATTGAAAGAATTTTTTATATTTTTTGAAGTGGCTTCCAAATTTTTATTTCCTGTTTTTATGTTTGGAATAACAGCAGAACCAACTGCTGAAGCAATGATGGTTGGAAGTGCAACAATAGATGACACAATACCATTTTCAATTCCATAAAGTGAATATGCGACTGTTTTTATGATGCCAGCTCTTATCAAAAGTGGAACAATCACGATGCTATCTATTGCATTGACAAGTGGCAAAATGCAAGCTTGAAGCATAACAAAAAACGAAAAAGAAAACACTTTTTTTATCGCCATTCCAAAAGACAAATATCTGTTTTTTGAATGATAAACTTTTGTGTTTTGATTGTCAAACGAATATGTTTTTTTTATGACAACTGTTTTTTTGTTTTTCAATGACCTTTTCAAAGCAAAATAATCTTTCTTTTTTGTTGTTTGATATATAACAATTGAAAAAATCAATGCTACAAACTCAGATAATCCTATGCCTATAATAGCCCCTAAAACCGCCATAGAATAACCATACTTTAAAAGTTTGTATGACAATATTAAACTAAAAATCAACTTGCAAACTGCTTCTATAACTTGCTGTGAGCCGGCATATATCATCTTTTTCTTGCCTAAAAAATAGCCCCTAAAAACTGCAAGCAAACTGCCTATAACAATTGCAGGTGCTATTGCAAAATATGATTTATATAGTCCCCCACTGCTTTGAATTGAAGAGATTTTTGGCGAAATTGCAATGAGTATCAAAGAGAATATACCTGAAAAAAACAGTGCAATTGTTAGCCCTGCATATAGAATTTTTTTGCTGTTTTGTAAATTTTTTTGTTCGGTTGCTTTTGAAACAAATTTGCTGAGTGTAACAACTAGGCCCCCACTTGAAAGCACCAAAAACAATGCAAAAATTGGCAATATCATTTGATATTGCCCTAGCCCTTCCATTCCCAAAATTTTGAGAAGTGGAATTCTATAAATCGCACCAATAACTTTTGTTATCAAATTTGAAATCAAAAGTATAATCGTTCCAAAGAGAAAGCTTGATTTTATTTTTTCCATATCAACCTATTTGTTTGCTTACAAACTCTGCAAAACTTGAGCATAAAATCTTGTCAGTTTCTTCAACCAACTTGTTTTCATCAAAAATTATGATAGAGCCATAGACATCACCGTTCGTCAAAATTGGACTGATTGCAAAATTTTTTACTGTGGTGTTTAAAAACAACAAAACATTTTCTTCTGCAGTTGACACAATTTGACTTTTTCTTTGATTTATAAGTTTTTCAATTTTGTTGTCAATAGTGCTGTCTATGTATTTATTTTTTATTGAATTATTTGTCGCAATAATTTTTTCCATATCAGTTATCAAAACAGATTTTTGCAAAATTGAATGTATGCTCTCAGCAATTTCACCTGCAACAATACTCAAATCAAAAATTGGAGAATATTTTTTTAGTATCAATTCTCCTTCTTCTCCACTATAAATTTCTAGTGGAGTTCCTTCCTTTATCTTTAGTGTTCTTCTTATTTCTTTTGGAATAACTATTCTTCCTAATTCATCAATTCTACGAACAACTCCTGTGGCTTTCATTATTATCTCCTTGATTTTAGTATTGAGTTTTTTTAAAAAAATTATGTGAAAATAAGCAAAAAAATAAAAAAAACTAATATTTTTTTCAAAATATTAGCTTTTTTGATAAATTTTTAAAATTATTTTTAATAAATATAATCAGCAGGTTCATCACCATCATTGCTGTCATTGTCTATTTCTTTTTTGATTTCTTCTTGTGGCTCTTGTTTTTCTTCTACCATTGAAGGAATAACCTTTTCTATTTCTGTTTGAAAATTATTTTCGTCATTCTTTTCTTCTTGGTTTTCTTCTTGTATATTTTCTTCATCTTCAAAATCACTGTCATCAATATTTTTCATATTTTCTATGCTATGATATAAATTTGAAATAACAACCATTTCAATAGGAAACATAAACACAAGAAATGCTGATAGTCCAATAATCATACCAAAATAAACAAAACCAGGAGCATTCACAAATGTCCAAATGAATGGAATTGATATGTTGAGTATTGGGAAAAGTAAGCCAATCAAAAACATAAACAAAATGCCAAAACCAACAAGCAAAACAAATAGTAGCATAAATATCAAACAAACAAGTGCAATTTTGCCTCTATATCCCTTGCTGTGTTCTCTTGCTTTTTTAAAAGCAGAAACAATGTCAGTGTCTTCTTTTGCGATTATTTCATAAACAAAAACAAAATTTGCAAAGAATATAACTGCTGGTGCAATGAGTAGCAAACCAAAAACTGCAAATACTATTGTCATTAGCAAAGACAAAATCAAATATTGACTGAGTTTGTTTTTTATTCGATAAACTGCTTCAACTTTTGCATCTTTTATATTTGTCATATAGGCAATCTGAGATGGAATAAAAATTCCATACACAACAAAAGATATTATGAATGAATGTGTCAAAAAATATGTAATCAAAAACAAAGCAAATTGAATTGTTGATGAAACAAGCATTTTTGCCCAGTTGCCATGCAAATAATTTATACTTTTGCTAAAGGTTTCTTTTAGTGTTATATTATTTTTTTTCATATTACCTCACAAGTATATTTTAGTATAATTTTATATTATTGTAAAGAATAAATTGTTATTGTGTAAATAGTTTTATTATTTTTACATAAGTGCAGAAAACAATCTACAAAAGCTAATTATTATTTTTGTGAATACATTTTTCTTTTTTCTTTTTATTTCATCATAAACTTCACAATGTTTTTCATCCTCGGCAAAATACTCCAAATATTTTTTTGTTTGCTCTGAACTATAAATGATGACATTGTCTTCAAAATTCAAAGCAAAAGACCTTATATCTATGTTACAACTGCCGATTGTCATAATCTTGTCATCAACAATCAAAACTTTGCTATGCAAAAAACCATCATACACAAGCACTTTAAGTCCAAACTTTAACAGTTCGTTTATGTAGCTAAAACTAGCAAAATGCACATACCAATGGTCGAACTTTTTTGGAAACATAACAACAACTTCTATACCAGAAAGCAAAGCAAGTTTCAATGCTCCCATAAAATGTTCATCAGGTATGAAATATGGAGATTGAATTTTGATTGATTTTTTTGCTTGATGAATCATTTTTATCATACATTCTTTGATTGATTCCCCCGGGTTATCAGGTCCACTTGCCAAAACTTGCATTGGCAAAACATTTTGTTCTGTTTTGTCTTTGAATTTTGGAAAGTATTTTTTATCCAAATATTTCTCAATGTTTGATGAATCCTTTGTTGCAAATCTCCAATCTGACAAAAATATGTTTTGAAGTGATTCAACTGATTCTCCAACAATTCTTATGGTTGTATCTCTCCAAGGAGCAAGTCGTTTTACTCTACCCAAATGGTCATCTCTTATATTTAGCCCACCTGTATAGGCAATTTTGCCATCTATAACAGCAATCTTTCTATGATTTCTGTAATTTGCTTTTAGGTTTAAAAGTTTTATATTTAGGAATGGTGGAAAAAATGAAGATACTTTTCCCCCTGCTTTTTTAAGTTTTCTAAAATCAAATTTTGTTGTCTTTATACTACCAATGGCATCATACAGAATTCTAACTTCAACACCCTGCTTTGCCTTTTCTTCCAATAGTTTTATAATCTCTTTGCCAATTTTGTCGTTTGCAAAAATATAAAATTGCAAATGTATTGATGATTTGGCTTTTTGTATGTCATATTTTAACCTATCAACAGCGGTTTCTCCGTCAACAAAATATTCAATTTGATTGTATTTGTTGTATAAACTGTTGCAGGTTTTTAAGTTTAAGTGAATAAGGTCAACAAACTCTTTTGGATATTTGTTTTTTGTTTTATCAGTTTCAATAGAGGTTATTTGTTTGTTGATATGAGTTTTGTATTCACTGCTATATAATTTGAACTTTTTTATCATATTTTTGACAAATATACTAAGTCCTGCTCCAATAAGTAGATAGACAAAAAGTCCAACAAAAGGAACAATCAAAAAAATAGTCCAAGCAATAATTCTTTCGGGCTTTTTTTTGTTTATGAATATCATATCAAAAACTGCGAGCACACATAAAATATAGTTTATTGTGATAAGAATCTTTAAAATATCCATCTATTCTCCTAATAAATCCATTTTTTTTATTATAACTTATTTTGTGCTTTTACACAACAAATATAAATCTTAAATCTAAAATATCTAGCTCAAAACATAAAGTGCAATCAGTTTAAACAACTTATTTCACATATTTTTTTGAAACTGACTTTTATTATCTTTAAACTTTTTGCTGTTTTAATCTACAAATCAAAATATCTAATTTAAAATAAACAAAAAAAACGAGCAAAATTGCCCGTTTTTGTTATTCAAACATAATGTTATAGTAGAATGGAATTGTCTTTGAAACGCTAACTCCATCTTTAACAATTTCTATGTTTATTCTTATTCTTAAGTTGATAGTTGAATTCAAAATTTCTAGTGAAGAATCATAGTTTATCACATATCTACTTTGTTTTTCAAAGTAGCTTTCAATTTCTGCATCTATTGGTTCGTCGACTAAAATATAAGCATCATTATCAAATCGATAATATTCTTTTTCTTGAGAAATACTTGCATCACTTGTCTTTACAAACTCAACATTGTTTTGCAAAATCAATTCTGCTCTTTTGAAAATTTGAGAGATTTCTTTATTCTCCTGCAAAATAGAATATATCTTTTTGTAATAGTATGTTTTTGCAACATTGACTACTTTGTCAGCTGTCAAAGCAAAGTCATAATACTTTGTTTCAACAACTTTTTCATAATAATTTTGAATTTCACTTTCTTGTGGATTTTCAACCAAAGCATAGTTGCCATTATCAAGAATATAATATTCTTTTTGTGATGAAATTTTCTCATCAGCAGTCTTTACAAAATCAAAATATGTTGCAATTTCAGTTGTGTAATTAACTTGAACAAGCTCATAGTATTTGTTTATATAATTTGATGATGGATTTTCTATTATTTC
Organism: uncultured Clostridia bacterium; assembly: GCA_946615295.1. Taxonomy (GTDB): domain Bacteria; phylum Bacillota; class Clostridia; order Christensenellales; family UBA1242; genus UBA9845. The sequence goes on along the minus strand of CAMOHL010000035.1, from coordinate 1,309 downwards.
ATAAGAAATTTGTTGAGCATAATATTCTTGATTGCTATAAACTTTTTCATAATATGAATTCAAGTTTGCTTTGTTTGGCATTTCAACCAAAATAAATTCATTTGAAATATCATCTAATATATAATACTCTTTACCTGCTATTGGCTCACCAATATCACTTGTCAAGATAAAATATGATTTGTAGTTTGTCTTGTCGTCAAGCATATCATATTCACTTTGTGTCAACAATTCAATATCATTAGTTATATCAACATAATATTCAACTTTCTTTGTGTTTTCATCAACATAATAGAAATATATGTCATCACTTGTTTGAGCATTGACTGCAAAATCAATATCTTTTATTTCAACATCATAACCATCTATTTTTTTGTCGAAAATCAGTTTTTTATTCAAATCAAAAACTTCTTGCTCATTGTAGTTTTCAACTTGTATGTTTCCATTGTTATACTCAAAGTTTGCTTCTATTGCTGGTGTTATTCTTGCACTTATGTTCTTTTGATATTGAACAGTGTTTGGCATGATATACAAATTGATAACAATATCTCTCTCTTCTGCAAAATATTCAATATCTATTGTAGAATCAAAATTTGTTTGATAGTCGTCGCTTGTGTTTGCAATTGTTAAACATGCAAAAATGTGATAGTATTCATCAACAAAATCAGGATACAAGAATGAATTTAAGAAATCAATTGGGAAAATATCAGACAAGTATTTGTTGTTTGCATCGTCATCTTCTTCAGGTCTTATGATATCATAATCTTCGTAATATGTTGGCAAATACAATTTGTTGCCTTTTTCTAGAACATAACCATTTGTTCTTGGGTCTTTGTATTCTTTGTTGACTGCCATCAAATAAGGTAAATTTTCGCTTGAACTTGCAAATAAGTTTACATTTGATGGTGCATAAAATTTTGTGCTACCAATATTGTTTATAATGTTGTAGTCAGGAAGAAGTCTATAGTTTTTGTAAGCTGATTCATAGCCAAAATCAGTTGTTGCAAGAACGGTTTCAGCAATTTCTTTGTTTACATCAGCAAAACTCAAAATGTTTGAATCTATTGTTGCGCCACTAGCATTTTGATTTTGCAATTTGAAATTGATTAAACTGTTTATGTTATAATTTCCAGCATCTGTTGTTGCAACAAAAACTTCCATGTTGTTGCCAAGCAAAGTAACAGATTGACCTTCCATTTCAAATCCTTGCAAAGAAATTGCATTGCCATAAGACAAAACTTCTTGTTCTGCAAGGTCATTGTTTTCTATCACAATTGTTGGGCAACTAAATTCCACAACAATTGGATTACTG
>CAMOHL010000034.1 GCA_946615295.1 uncultured Clostridia bacterium | reverse complement strand
AAAATCTTTTTTTGAGTGTAAGATAACTTTTTGTGAGAAATGTAAACTTTGCCATTTGTTGTTTCAAACTTTTGTCCCTTGAGAGCATATATTTTTTCTAGTTTTTGAGATAGTTCAGCATTTTGATTTTCTTTTTTGTAGTATTTCTTAACAAGTCTATCCTTTCCCAAAACAGCAAGCATTTCAATTGGCAAAACAAAGTTTTCTCTGTTTGCATAATATCTAATTGCTTTGTCTGCTTTTTGTCTAAAGTCTGTGTATAAGCAAAAAGGTTCTTCAACTTTTTGATAGCTGTTTTTTGCATATAGTTGTTTGAAAAATTTTTTTGTTATTTTTTTTGAATTGTATAACAGACAAACTGAAAGCAGTGGAAATCTTCCAAAAGAAATGTTTATTAAGTTTGGATTTTGATTTATAGATTTGCAAAAAGATATCAAATCATCTTGTTTGACAAATTCAAATATTTGTTTGATATCCTTTTCTATCATAATCTCCTCACTTTTTTGTCTTTACGGACCTATCCTTTGCCCACTTGTCCATAATGTCAAAAATTGCCTGTTCGTTCACATCGTTTTGTTCAATTATAGTTTTTAGAAGTTTGTTTGTTTGATTGTAACTTTCAACAAGAGCAGAAATGTTTGAGTTTTCTTCAAGCAAGTTTTCCAAAACACTTTCGCTTTTGTCTTTTATGTTGCCAATCTTTTCTTCGTTGTTTTTTAGTGCTGTGGCAATATCTTTGTTGATGTAATCATTGATTTTTTGAACATTTGTGTTGTAGTTTTCCAAATTCTTTTCAAGGTCTTTCAAGTTATACATCTTCTTTTTTTGTTCAATAATTCCGTCTAGTGTTGCAAGTTTGCTATTCACAGAGTTTTCAATGTAGTCAATTCGTTCAATCCTTTGTTCAATATTTGCAAATGTTTGCAAAATTTTTCCCATTTCATCTTCAAATTTTTCAGTTTTTTGTTTGAAGGAATCAAGTTGAGAAACAAGATTTTTTGATTTTTCAAATTGTTTTGAAAGGTCGCTATAAATGCCATCCAATTTGTTTTGAACATTGCCATCAAAAGTTTTGCCAAGTTGTTTTATGTCATTTTGCATATTTTCATAAGTTTCGGCAAAATTTCTCAAATTTTGTTCAATTGGAGACAAAAGATTTCTATATTCAACAAAAGAATTTATTAGTTCTTGAATATCATTCTTATTTTCCATTTTTATTGCTCCTTAGGTTTTTTAGTTTTTTGTTTATGTCCTTTTGATTTTCTCTAATATTTTGAATATCTGTTTTTAACACATCAAACATAAACTTCTTTGCAACATCATTGTTTTTTATGTCGCTATAATATTTTACAATTTCAAAATTAAGATTTTGATGATTTTTTTCAGCAAGTGAATCCATAAGTTCAATCAAAATTTTGTCGCCAGAAAGCATAAACTGTTTTTTTGCCTCATCAACAAGACCTGCTTCCCAAAACTTGATGCCTGCATCTCTATATCTTCCAAAATGAGTGTATTTTTGTGATATGTCTATAATGGTTAGTTGTTTTGCTCTCAAAATGTCATCATCAATCTTTTCGGCAGAGAACCTTGCATTGTCAAATTGTTCTAGCTTTAAGAATTCTTGTATTCTTTCCAAATACTCATCTTGAGTGTATTCAATTTTGCTGACAATTTTGTTTAAACTTGCAATCGTTTCTTTTGTTGATTTGTTTGCAAAATTTGTTTTGAAAAACTCAACAAAGTCATCTATTTTTTTGTTTTCAAAAACAAACAAATTCTTCTTTGCTCTTGAAATGCCAACATAAAACAAGTTGAAGTAATATCTAAACACAGAGTTTTCATCTGCAGTTTTTTTGTTTATTTCAAGTCTTTCCAAAAGCTTCCACTTTTGATAGTTATCACTCAAAACATTCACCAAAACAATTGTATCTCGTTCAAGTCCCTTTATTTCGGCAATAGTCAAAATTTCTTGATTTTTCAAAAGTTTTCGCAGTTCGGCTTTTTGCTTTTTTGAGTTTACAACAATTGTAAAACTGTCATACTTGTTTTTTGCAATTTCATCAACAACATTGTTTTCACTGCAAAAGATTGTTGTTGTTTTTGTGTTGTCTATACCTTTGCCAGAAGTTACAAAATTGTGAGTTCCAAACTTTTTTTTGTTTATAACTTCTAGGTTATCAATAATCTCTTGAATTTTTTTTGTGTTTCTATAGTTATTTTTAAGTTCTGCAATAGAGTATAGGTCTTTGTCATACAACAAATTTTTTAGATATGAAAAACTAAAGTATGACGGATTTATCATTTGCAAGGCATCACCAGTGCAAAACAGTTTTAGAGCAATGCTTTTAAACATTGCTAGGTTTATTTGAGTGAAATCTTGAACTTCGTCCAAAACAGCAAGTGAATATCTTGGCAACATTTGATTGTTTTCCAAAATTATTTTACTTGCAAAATTGTTGTCTGTCATATTTTGACTTTCAACAAATTTTTTGTAGTCCATAGCAATTCTAAAAATTGTTTCGCATTCGGTTTTGTCAAAACTTTCTCGTCTTGTTTCAATGTAGTCATCAAGAGATATCCCTTTTGTGGTGTTCAAATCAAAAGAGCCAAAAATAAGACCAAAAATTTCTTTGTAGATGATTTCATAAGATAGATATTCAATTGATTTTAGCCTATTTGTTATTTGATGATTTTTTGTATTTTTTAGATATGAATTAACAAAAAAATTTTCATCAGCAAACTCAACATCATCAAAATATTTTTTGTATAGGTCTTCAATCAAAAAGTAGTCAACATTGTTTTCTAAAAACAAAATTATTTTTTCAATTTTTTGCAAAATGTTATCTTCGTTTGCAAAAAAGAAAATTCCCAAATAGTTTTCAATTGCTCTTTTTTTGTCGCTATCCAAAAATATAACTTTTCCACTTTTCAGTTGCTCAAAAAAGTTTTGTAGAGAGTGTTTAAAATTTTCAATTTTTAACTTTGTGTCATTCAAAAGACCTCTGGAAAAAGTTGAATACAAAATTTTTCCACCATAGCCTTTTGATGCTGCCCAAACAATTTTTTCTATGCAAACATTTGTTTTTCCACTTCCTGCAACACCTTGAACAATAACATTTTGATTGTCTAGCTTTACAAGTGATAACTGTTCGTCGTTGAGCAAAGGAAAGTTTACCAAACTATCAACAACTCTATATAGCTTGTCAAACTTTTCATTTTCAAAGTCATTAGAGATTGGTTGCAAATAAACTTCAAAACATTTGTGAGATTTTAAAAAGTTTACAATTCTTGTGTCGTTTTGTCGTTTGCTTTCATCATCACTCAAAAATTTGAAAAATATAATATTATTTTCATTTTTGTTCTTGTATTCAAAATCTATTTTTATCAAAAAAGATATACTTTTGTTTGTAGTTTCAATTTTGTAAAATTTATATTTAGATTTGTTGTTGTTTTTCTTTTCAAAGGAAAGTATGTTTTCAGCAATTTTGGATATCAAAAAATCAACATTCAAAAGATGTTTTGTTTGAGATATGAAACTTTCTGTTTTTGTTATTATTGAATTGCTAGACAAAATTGTTTTGTCGGTGTCAATTTCAATCTTTTCGAAATTCTTATCCAAAATTGCTCCTTTTTATATTTCTTTTCCATCTAAAAATCTATTTAGGTCAAAGGACTTTTTTGATTTCAAGTCTATGATGACATTATTGTCAAAATCAAATTTTTTTATTGTTTCTCTATTCAAAAACTGCTTTTTGGAAAGAGATTTGTTTTTAACATAATCATCAGTTAGTTTTTTGTTTACTTTTTGTTTTAAATTTTCAATAGCTCTTTGTTTGTTTTGTTGCTGACTTCTTTCATCTTGGCAAGTTGCAACAATTCCAGTCTTTTTGTGTTTAACTCTTATGGCAGTTGAAACTTTGTTCACATTTTGCCCACCTGCGCCATTAGACCTAAACACTTCAATTTGCAAATCTTTCTCGTCGAAACTAGGTTTTTCAAAGTCAACACTAGGGTAGCAAACAATAAAGATATTTCCATACTTTGAACTACATATTCCATTAAAATTTTTAAACATATCAAAGGCATTGTCGCCAGCAATTTCAATTTCAAAAATTTTTTTGTCTTGCAATATTTCTTGCAAAGAAAAATCATTATTTTTGCAAAAGTTTTTAATGGAATCTAAAACTATGCTTGCAAATTTTTTTTCATCACTACCATCAAAACTGATTTCCATTGTTAATTTTTGAGTTGTTGCATCAAATTTTCCATATAGTTTCAAAAGTTCATAGCCACATTGTTCAACCAATTTTTTTTGACTTTCAACAAGTGTCATATCATCCAACTCTTCAAGTTGTAAAAGCAAATTTTTTGCTTCATTATATTCTCTGAATTTTTCAATCAATGGAGTTAGTTTTGCTCTTTCTTTTTCTAGCTTAATTGTGAGTTTTTGGTCTAGCAAGACTTCTTCCAAATTCAAATCTTGTTCGATTTGCTCAAATTTTGCTTCAAGCAAAACAAGTTTGTTTTGAATGTTTTCAATTTCCATATAAAAAATATATCACAAAAGTTCTTTTTAGACAAATCAATTATAAAACTTAATATTTACCAAATTTTATGAATTTTGACTTTTTGAGAAATATGTATTATAATAGATTTCACAAATAATTTGTATATAAATGGTAGGGGTATAGATTATGAAAAAAAACTGGTCAAAAACTAGAGAGGGTATATCAGTAAATTTGTTTGCTTTTCCACTTTTGGTGATAATGATAATTTTTCATATTGTTATTGTGGGATTGATTATTGATATAAATAATACAAGCAATCAGCTTTCAGATTTAATGAATCGATCAGGTGTCTATAAAATTGATGCAACAAGCATGCAAGCCAGCAACACAGTTTTGTCTGAAACTTGTAGCAACTATATTCAATCTGCAGATGCGGAACACTCTCCAAATGTAGGACCACTTATGACATATGCTAGAGAAATAAATTCAAATCGTAGAAGTCCAAAGGTTCTCGAAAGGTTTCGTGGTTATGATGTGAGCGATGAAGTTTTGTCTTGCATAGAAAATGCATCTAATTATTCCGAACAAATTTTCAACATTCAGTTGCATGCAATATCTGTTATGAGTTCAGTGTATCCATTGCCTACAATGCCTGAACTTGCACAAATTCCAACGGTTTCTTTGACACCAGAAGAATTGGCAATGTCAGAAAATGAAAGAATTTTGTATGCAAAAAATTTAATTGTAAAAGGTGATTATGCTCAGCTAAGATATTATGTGGCAGAAAATATTGATAACTGCAATAATATATTGCAAAATGAATTCAATCAAGCCTCTAATGCAACACAAACACATGTAACAATAATGAGAACTATACTTTGGGTTGTTATTGTTTCAATAGTCATAATATTGAGTATTGCCTTTGTGATGTTTTATCAATTGATTATAAGACCACTTCGCAGTTATTCAAAAGATATTGCAGAAAACAGAAGTATTAAGGATTCTGTTGGATTGCTTGAAATGAAACAATTGGTCAAAGCATTTAATGGACTATGGAATACTCACAATCAAATTGAAACAATGCTTAGAACTGCAGCAGAAAATGATTCGCTTACAGGACTTCCAAATCGTTATTGTATGGAGCATGATTTGTTGGACGACAAGAATAAAACAAGTTCTTTTGCAGTTTTGCTATTTGATGTTAATTTTTTGAAACAAAGCAATGATTTGCATGGACATTTTGCTGGTGATGAACTGCTTCGCAATTCTGCAAAGTGTATAAAACAGTGTTTTAATATGGAGAATTCAAACAATTGTTATAGAATTGGTGGAGATGAATTTGTTGCATTACTCTCAAATTGTAGCGAACAAGACATTAAGGACCGTATCAAAAACTTTGAAAATGTTTTAAAAGAAAACAATATTTCCATTTCAGTTGGATATTCGTATGTAGATAGCAAAGAAAAAGCAAGTTTTGTTGAAATGATGGCAGAAGCAGACAAAAAGATGTATGCAAACAAAAAGAGCATTCACGAACAGCTTAAGTATACTCGTTAAGTAATTGAAAAAATTAAATATTAAACAAAAAAACCACCAACCAGTTTGATGGTTTTTTGTATATTTTTATTTTATAATTTATAAAAAAAATATGACTTACCGCAATTTAATTTTTCAATTAGAATATTATATTATAATAACAAAAAAAGCCCGAAAAACCGGGCTTTTTTGTTGGTAGGACCAAGTGGACTCGAACCACCGACCTCTGTCTTATCAGGGCAGCGCTCTAACCGGCTGAGCTATGGTCCTAAACAAAAGTTAAATAATTTGGTATATATAAACTACAAAATTGTAGATATTGTTTCTAAACAAAATTTTGCAAAAGCAAAAAGTTGTTTAAACTTGCATATAGCAAGTTATAGCGACAAGTCGCTATTGGTGGAGATAAGGAGATTCGAACTCCTGACCCCTTGCTTGCAAGGCAAGTGCTCTAGCCAGCTGAGCTATACCCCCAAATGCTTTTATATGATATCATTTTTTTTTATCCTTGTCAAGACAAAAATATATTTTTTTTATTTTTTTGTAATTTTTTTTGATAAGGGTATTTTTTAAAAAAAATGACTGACATATTATATTAAAAACTTTTTTATATAGTGCTTTATAAAAGTAAAACAAAAATTATCAATTATAAAATATAGTTTACAAAAAAAGCAAACATAACTTTAACGGGAATTTATACCCACAAGCAACTTAATGCTTTCGTATGTTTGCACTAATATTATATCAATAAAAACAAAAAAGACAAGAAAATTTTGGAATAGTGGAGATACTATGTTAAAATAATTTATTATATAGTAAACTCAATCACCAATCTTCTTTTCCTCTTGTGTAGTCCTTTATGTCATCATAAAAAGCAAAATATTGCTCTTTAAATTTGCTAGATGACTGATTTACTGGCGAGATTTTTTTGTTTAATTTTGCTGTTTTTTTGGTCTTTTCATCTTTTTTTTGTGTTTCAAGCTTTTTTTTCATACAAAAATAATATCAACTTTTTCAAAAAAAGTATAGCAAATTGAACATTATAAAAATTTTAATATTCATAAAAAAATAGGAGAAAAACTTCTCCTATTTAAAAGTATTAACATTAGTCAATATTGATTTTGTGAGTTGTGAGTTCTTTTGGTTTTTGTTTTGGAACAACCAAGCTTAAAACTCCATTGTCATATTTTGCTTTGATGTCTTC
>CAMOHL010000033.1 GCA_946615295.1 uncultured Clostridia bacterium | reverse complement strand
TTGTTATTCCTGGTAATGATGATGCAATCAGATCAGTAAAACTCATCACAAGAGCTATTGCTGATGCCGTTATTGAAGCAAAAGAAGGCGAAGAAGGCCTTGCTGCAAGAAAACAAGCAGAAGCAGAAGAAAATGGTGAAACAAAAGCAGAAGCAGAAGAAGAAACAATAAACATGGAAGATGCTTTGAAAGCAGAACCTGTTGTTGAAGAAAAAGTTGAAGATGCTGAAGAAAAACCAGCTAAAAAAAGAACAAGAAAACCTGCAAAAAAAGTTGAAAAAACAGAAGAAAAACCAGCTGAAGAAAAACCAGCTGAAGACAAGGCAGAATAAGGAGATTTTAGTATGGCAGTTGTAACAACAGATATGATTAAAATGTTGAGAGAAAGAACAGGTGCTGGAATTATGGATTGCAAAAATGCTTTGATAAAAGCAGAATGCGACATAGATAAGGCATGCGACATACTTAGAGAACTTGGAGTTGCAAAAGCAGCAAAAAAAGCAAACAGAATTGCAGCAGAAGGAGTTGTTCATTCATATATTCATATGGGTGGAAAAATTGGTGTCTTGGTAGAAATCAATTGTGAAACAGACTTTGTTGCAAGAAGTGATGCTTTTATGGATCTTGCAAAAGATATAGCACTTCAAATAGCAGCTTCTGCACCAGAAGTTGTTTCTCGTGAAGATGTTCCAGCTCAAAGAATTGAAAAAGAAAGAGAAATTTTGAAGGCTGAAGCTTTGAATGAAGGAAAGCCAGAAAAGATTATTGACAAAATCGTTGAAGGTGGAATCAACAAACTCTATGGAGATATTTGTTTGCTAGAACAAAATTTCATCAAAGATCCATCTAAAAAGGTTCTTGATGTAATCAACGAAGCAATCATCAAAATTGGTGAAAAAATCACAGTTAGAAGATTTGTTCGTTATGAAATGGGTGAAGGCCTTGAAAAAAGACAAGATGACTTTGCTAGTGAAGTTATGAGTCAAATGAAAAAATAAGATTTTTAAACATATTGCATTTTGCAATATGTTTTTTTTGTGCTTTTTTTAATTCTAATTTAATATAATATTAATAAATAATTGCATTTTTTTTTAAAACATAATAAAATATAAAAGTATAAGGAGAATTTTATGTTTCAAAATGAAAATGAATTGTATGAACAATTTAAAAAGGGCTTAAATAAAGCAGAAGAACATTTGGATAGTGAATATGCAACAATTAGAGCTGGTAGAGCAAATCCAAAAATTTTGGACAGAGTTTTGGTTAACTACTATGGCTCAATGACACCACTAAATCAAATGGCAAATATAACAGTTCCAGACCCAAGATGTTTGCTTATCAATGTTTGGGATATGTCTGCATTCAAAGATGTTTTAAAGGCAATAAACGAGGCAAATTTGGGACTTACTCCAAGTGATGACGGAAAGTCAATAAGACTCACATTCCCAGTGCCAACAGAAGAAAGAAGAAAAGAACTTGTAAAGCAAGCAAAAACACTTCTTGAAGAAGCAAAAGTTAGCATGAGAAATGAGAGAAGAGAAGCTATGGATCAAATCAAAGAGATGAAAAAAGAAAACATTCTCACTGAAGATTCTCAAAAAGTTGCAGAAAAAGAAATTCAAAAGATTTTGGACAATGCAACAAAAAATCTTGATGATTTGTTCGCATCAAAAGAAAAGGAAATTATGTCTGTATAATGAATTTTAATGATTATATAGGTTATCCATTGAGCTATGTAACAAAAGAATTTGACAAACTTTCAATAAAATATCAAATAGTTGAAAGTAGTGATATACAAAAGAATTATGACGAAATCTTGGCTGTAAAATTTGAACAAAAAGATGATTTTGTCAAAATTATAACTGATAAGTATTTGTTTAATATTTAGGAGATTGTATGCGACTATTTTCAAAAAAAGAAAAAATTGATATGGAAAGATTGCCAAACAGCATCGCTTTTATTATAGATGGCAATGGAAGATGGGCAAAAAAAAGAGGAATGCCAAGAATGCTTGGACATTCTGCTGGAATAACTGCCGTAAAAAAAACGATTGATAATGCAGAAAAACTTGGAATAAAAGAGATTATTTTTTATTGTTTTTCTACTGAAAATTGGAATAGACCAAAACCTGAGGTTGATGGTCTTTTTAAACTATTTAGAGATTTTGTAAACAACGAAGCAAATCAATATCTTGATAGAGATTTCAAATTCAAACTTCTTGGCGACAAATCAAAAATACCAAATGATATTGTTCAAAAAGTTGATGAAATTGAAGAAAAAACAAAGGACTGCAAAAAGATGAAAGTTGCTCTTTGCATAAATTATGGTGGGCGACTTGATATTATCAATGCAGTAAATACTATTTTAAAAGATAACAAAAAGAGTATAACTGAAAAAGAGTTTGCAACATATCTCTATTCAAATGAATTTGCTGACCCAGATTTGATAGTTAGAACAAGTGGGGAGCAAAGAATAAGTAATTTTATGCTATATCAAATGGCATATAGCGAATTATATTTTACAAATACAAATTGGCCAGATTTTGATTATAAAGAACTAGAAAAGGCAATAATAAATTATCAACATCGAAATAGGAGATTTGGTGCAATAAAGGAGTGATATGCTAAAGAGAACAATAACAGCTGCTGTTATATTGGTTTTGACTATTGGATTTTTTGCAATGAGATTTATAAGTCCATATATTTTTGATGTGTATTTGGGTTTTATTGCAATACTTGCAACTTATGAAGTTTGCAGAGTTTATACAGAAAACAACAAAAAAGTTGATATAGCTTTTGTTTTGCCATATCCATTGTTTTGTTATTTGACTTTTGTTTTATGTTCAAGACTAAATTTGAGTTTGATTGTTTATTTTGCGATTGCTTTTGCAATTTTGATTGTTTTATTTACAAGCAATATATTGTATAACAATCTTCGCAAAAACAAAATAAACAAAGAAATGGTTGATTGCAGTTTTGCTGGAACTAGACAACAATACACAAAAAACAAAGTGCTACGAAATTTGTTTTTGATGATTTATCCATCATTTTTGGTAGCAATTCTATTTATTGTAAATCACATAAATTTGTTTGTTGAAGTAAATGGAAATTTAGGATTCTTTGCTTTGATTTTGATTTTTGCGACAACAATGGCAACCGACACAGGTGCATTGTTGATTGGAATGGGAATTGGTGGAAAAAAACTTTGTCCAAGCATAAGCCCAAACAAGACAATAAGTGGTGCAATTGGTGGAGTTTTATCATCAGTTACTGTCAGCTTGGTTGTGTATTATATTTTCAAAAACTTTGCAGGTTACAGTGAAATTTTGTCAAAATTTAACATTTTGATTTTGTGTATATATGCTGTTGTTGCATCTATATATACTCAACTTGGAGATATATTTGCAAGCAAAATCAAGCGAAACAACAATACAAAAGACTTTGGAAATATTTTGCCAGGTCATGGCGGAATAATGGATAGAGTTGATGGATTGATATTTAATGGAATAATAAGTTTCATATTTTTGATATTATTGTTTATATAAAAACATATAATTATTTGTAAACTATTTGATATAGGCAATAATTGTTACTGAATTGGAGGTAATTTTGTATATATTATATTTATTGCTTGCACTTTTAATACTGCTTGTAATGGTTACAATTCACGAATTCGGTCATTACACTGCAGGTAAGTTATTAAAATTTAAAATAAATGAGTTCTCTATTGGTTTTGGAAAGAGTTTATTTTCAAGAAAATCAAAAAAGACGGGTGAAGTTTTTTCCATAAGACTCATTCCACTTGGTGGATACTGTGCATTTGAAGGAGAAGAAAACGGTAGTGAAGTTGAAGGTTCCTTCAACAAAATGGCTCCATGGAAAAGACTTATTGTATTGTTTTGTGGACCATTTTTCAATATTTTGTCAGCAGTTATTTTCTCAGTTATTTTACTTTGTTCAACTGGATATGATATACCAAAAGTTTATTCAGTAGAAAGCATTCCAGTTGTTGTTAGCACAACAGTTGACAATTGGCAGTCAACAGACAAAATTGTTGACATAAATGGAGTAGCGGTTAGTGATGCTTCAGTTGACAGTTTGTCATATTCGATAAGAGAGTATGCAAAAAATGTTGGCAGTCAAGCAAGTTCTTATCAAGTGAGATATTATAGAGAAAATTCATATTATATTGCAACAGTAAATGTTGAGTTTAAAAGCAATGAAAATTTGAAATCTGGCGATGTTATATTGAAAGTCAATGGTGTTGATATTGATTTTGCAAAAAACAACACTTTCAACAATTTGATTGCAAATATTGATGGAAATTCAGCAATTTTAACCATCAAAAGAGATGGAAAATTGCAAGATGTAACTATAGAATTATATAACTTAGGATTGACAACAGACTACAAAGTTATTGGAATAACAAACGAAGCATATAAACATAGCTTTGGCGAAGCGCTTTTGAGAGCTATACCTTTCACATTCGGTTTGGCATTTAAGGTTTTGGAAGCACTTTGGCTTTTGATTTCTGGTCAATTAGGACTCGCTGCAGTTGGAGGCCCAATAACAACAATAACAACAATTGCAACATTCACACAAAGCAATTTTGCAAGTTTCTTTGTGTTACTTCCACTTATTGCTGTAAATTTGGGAGTGTTTAATCTATTGCCAATACCTGCATTAGATGGTAGCAAAATGGTGTTTACAACAATCGAATGGATAAGAGGAAAACCAATCAATCCAAAAGTTGAAAATGCAATTCACAATATAGGGTTCTTTATTTTGATGGGGCTTGTTGTTATTGCTGACATCTATCACTTGTTATTTATAAGATAGGAGTTTACAATGGATAAAATTATTGATTTTATAAATACGAAAACAAACAACAAATATTCAGATTTGTTGTTTTTTGGTGGAAAGTATTCAAAGGTAAAATCAAAATTGTATTTGCAATTTTTGTTAAAAAATAGTGAACTTAAAACAAAGCAAAATATTCAAGAATTAACTATGCTAAGCAAAGAATATGTTGGTAATTTGGCAAAAGATGTTGAAATTGAATTAAAGTCCAACAAATTGAATATGGCTGAATTCAAAAATACGATTGTTGACATTATAAGAGAAGAAGAACAATTTTCAAATATATCAGAGTCAAACATAGATTTTGATTTTGACAGTGAAAAAACTGTTTTAAACATAAAGTATAATTTGAATGTAAGTCAAGCACAATTAGAACAATTAAAAACTGAAATAGAAGAGAAAATATTTAACACTATTTCACAAGAAGTTATTTGTAATTTTGTTAATGACATTGAAAACAAATCAGATGTGTTATCAAATAGAATGGATAGAATTTTGGAAGATAACATGATTTTTGAAGAAATGAAAAATGCTCAAATTGTAGATGTAAATGTTGTTAATAAGATATATGGAGAATATGAATTCAAAAAGGCATACATAGCAGGAAATTTTGGTGATGAAGCCGATATGTCAGTTGTTGGATTTGTAAAATCTTGTTCAATTAGGGAAATTAACAAGGAAGGTGAAACAGAAACAAAAAAATATATGTCTTTTGAACTTGAATATGAAAATTCAACAGTTAGATGTGTTTGGTTTTTGCCAAAGAGTATAGAAGAGCCAAAGGAACTAGAAGTTGGAAAGTCAATTGTTGTTTATGGAAAGATTAATATATATCACAACGAAAAGAGTATCCGTGTTAGCAGTTTGGCTGAAGCAACTTTTAATCCTCCAAAAATTGTTTATAGAAAATGTCCTTCAAATTATAGATTTGTGAAGCCAGAGCCATACGAGTTCACTGAGCAAATTGGATTGTTTTTTGAAGAAAAAAAGACAGAAAAAAGTTATTTGCTAGAAAACACATTTGTTGTCTATGATTTGGAAACTACCGGTATAAACTCACAAACTGAAAAAATTATTGATATAGGTGCATTCAAAATTGTAGATGGCAGAATAGTAGAAAAGTTTTGTACTTTTATCAATCCTGAAAAAGAAATTCCAGAAGAGGCGACAAAAGTCAACAGAATAACCAATGCAATGGTTGAACATTCGCCAACAATAGAAATGGCATTGCCTGATTTTTATAAGTTTTGCGAAGGTTCAATTTTGGTTGGATACAACAATATAGGTTTTGATGATTTGTTTATTGATAGAGAGGCAAAGAATCAGTTTTATAAATTTGAGAACAAAAGAGATGATGTTTTCAATATTGCAAAGGATAAAATAAAAGGACTAAATAACTATAAACTTTCAACAGTTTGCAATGCTATGAATGTTCCACTTATAGATGCACATAGAGCGGCAAATGATGCAGTTGCAACAGCAAAATTGTTTATAAAACTAGTTGAAAAGTATTATTGATTCAAATCAAAAAATAAATTTGTTTTAAATGTTTTTTTGATAACAAAAAACATAAATCAAAAATATAATAATTTGCAGTAAATATATAGAAAATTCAAATAAACTCTTGCATATTATTATAGTTTATGTTATAATACAGCTGTATTACGATAATTAAGAGCGATGAAAATCGCTCTTAATTGTTAGATAGGAGAAAAATGGCAAAGAAAAGTGTTGTAGAAATGGTTACAGAACTATGTGAACCAATTGTTAGCGAACTTGGCTATGAGCTTGTAGAAGTCAAATATGCAAAAGGTCATTCAGGTATGGACTTAACATTGTTTATATATTCTGAAAACGGAATTTCATTGGAAGATTGTGAAAAAGTTTCAAAAGCAGTTGATATGCCTTTGGATGAACTCAATCCAACAAACGATGAACCATATTCACTAAATGTTTCATCTCTTGGATTGGATAGACCAATAAAAACAGCCAAAGATGCCAAAAGAAATTTGGGTAAAAAAGTAGAAGTAAAATTCTATGCTGCCTTAAATGGCAAAAAAGTTTTGATTGGTGAACTTAAGGATTACAGCGAAGAAACAATAACAATAAATGTAGATGGGGAAGATATGACTTTCAAGTTTAATGAATTTGCAAATTGCACCCCTGTAATAGAATTTTAAGGAGAATTTAAATGATTAGTAAAGATTTTTTTCAAGCACTAGAAGATTTGGAAAGCACAAAAAGAGTAAAAAAAGAAGTTTTTATTGAAGCACTAGAATCAGCTTTGACTTCTGCATACAAGAGAAATTATGGCGAAGCAAAGAGTGCATTTGTAAAATTGAATCCAGACAAATGCAAAATAGAAGTTTTCAGTTACAAAACAGTTGTTGCAAATGAAGAAGAGTTGGTTGAACCAGACAAACAAATTCTTTTGAGTGAAGCACAAAAAATAAAAAAGAGCTACAAAGTTGGAGATATTGTTCAACAAGAAGAAAACCCAAAAGATTTTGGAAGAATTGCAGTTCAAACAGCAAAACAAGTTGTTATGCAAAAGTTAAGAGAAGTTGAAAGA
>CAMOHL010000032.1 GCA_946615295.1 uncultured Clostridia bacterium | reverse complement strand
TGAAACTGCCAATATACAAAAAGTTACTTTGAAAACATTGCCAATACAATATATTTTTACCTTTGGCATTTTCTTTTTTTTGCCAAGTTGATTAAACCCTATAACTTTCATATAACCTCAAAATATAATATGATATGTTTATAGTATATATGAATTAAATATATAACAAAATATTTGTGGTTTAACAAAAAAATTGTAGTTAATACACTTCTGGAAGACTGCCAAAAATTTTTAATCTATAAGATGTCGCTGATATATTGAAGTGATATTTTCCATCTTTTTGTAGGTCAATTTCAATATCAATATCATTTGGTTCAACAACACAATAGTTTGACAAAAGGCCATATATATCACTTTTTAGCACTCGTTCAAGTTTTTGAGAATTGAATTGCTTATCACTAATCAAAACAGATTTTAATCTTTCAACATTTTTTTCACTATTTTTTGAAAAAATCATATAAACTCCTACTGAAATTTTTGTCTTATTTTTCTCTTTATCGCACCAAAAATACCACTATATCTTGATTTATAGTCATATATTTTGTTTTGACAAAAATGAATATTGTTTGCAAGTATTGAAAATGCATCTCCACCATTTGTTTGAACGGGCGACATACTTTGATTTGTTGAAATTGTGTCATCATCAGGCAAAACTCCAACAAGATTTGACTTTAACAAATTGCAAATTTGGTCAACATCAATCATTTTACCATTCATAATAAGGTCGCCTCTCACTCTATTTACTATAAATCCTATTGAATTGAGCTTATAGCTGTTGAGTATTGTCAAAACTTTGTCGGCATCTCTTATGCTTGAAATGTGTGGAGTGCAAACAACAATTGCTTCTCCAGCACTATAAACTGCCCTATGAAATCCACTATCTATGCCGGCTGGACAGTCTATGATGACATAATCAAAAATCTCGCCAAGTGCTTCGACTATTGCTTTTATGTTGTAACTATTTATTTTTGTTGAACTAAAAATTTTGTTGCTAGGCAAAATATAGAGAGATGGACATCTTGCATCTTGAACTATTGCCTGTTTTATTCTGCACTTGCCTTCTATGACATCGGCAATATCATAGACAACCTTGTTTTCTATACCCATAACAACATCCAAATTATTTAAACCAATATCAACATCGAGCATAACGACTTTTTGACCCATTTGAGCAAGTTTTAGTCCCAAATTTGCACAAATAGTAGTTTTTCCTACACCACCTTTTCCACTTGTTATAACAATTTTTCTCGACATATATAGCCCCCATATGAACAAATTATATATGCAAATATTTTTTTTGTCTATGCGAAAAAAGTGCTTATTTTGTCTTTTTTTAATTCAAAATTAAATATCTAAAAAATGCAACAAAAAATATGCTTTTTTGAGCATATTTTTATGTTATACATACTTTTGTTTTAGTCCTTAATACAACAAAGACAACTTTATAAATAAACTTTATAAATCTTTTTACACATATTTCTCAATAAACTATTTAGTGTTTTTTTGATTTTAAGTTATTCAAATAGTATTTTGCACCACCAACAATTGTTGCAAGTGTTGGTTCATCAGGTATATGACAAGGCAAAGAAACTTTTTTTGTGATATAGTCATCAATTCCTACCAAATTGGCAACACCACCCGTCAAAACAATACCATTTGGAGCAATATCGCTTGCAATTTCTGGAGAACAAAGATTGATGAGATGTTCAATTCCTGAACAAATATTGTCAATAAAATGCAAAACTGCCAATCTTAAATCGGTTGAAAGAATAATTTCACTTCTTGGCTTTTTTGTTTCAATATCAATTCCACTGACTTCCATATTGCTTGTGTCATTTGGATACATTGAAAGACATTCGTTTTTGAGTTTTTCAGCACTGATAATGCTTATTTCTAGACCTTTTTCATTGTATATATATTGTCTTATGGCTTCGTCCATATCAATTCCACCAAAATTGATACTAAACCCTGTTACAATTTCATTTAAACTGACAACAGCAAAATCTGTTGTGCCCCCACCTATATTCAAACTTATAACTGCACTTGGCTTGTTTATGTTTACATCTGCACCGACAAGGGAAACAATTGATGAATATAATGTGTCAACATTACCAATTCCAATTGAATATATGACTTCTTTATAATCTTCAATTTGTTTTTCTGTTAAACCATTTGAAATGCAAAGCGAAACATCGACAGTATCAAAAACAGTTTTTGTTGGAACTACTTTATTATAAAACACTTTAAGCATTTCTATAGTTAATTTTTTGTTTTTTATCACTCCATTTTCTATTGGAGAAATAACTGTTATTGCTTCGCTTGTTTTTCCAATAAGTTTTTTTGCAGAAAAGCCAACAGCAAAAGGTTCTTCCTTTCCATACTTCATTGCAACCAAAGTTGGCTCTGCAAGAAGTAGTCCTTTGCCTATTCTATATATATAAGTGTTTGAACTACCTATTTCCAAAATTAAATGTATTTTTGCCATACAAACTCCTATTTGAATTTTAGCACAAAAGACAAAATAAATCAAAGATTTGTGTTGAATTTAAAAAAAACTTGGAATATCCAAGTTTTTACAAAATTTCTAGATGTTTTTTGAATGCCTTTGCAAAATCTACTGCAACTTTTTTGCCTTCTGCAATTTCCATTTCTGCAGGGCTTTCAACAATAGTTTTCATAATAACACTGTCGCCCAATATATCGCAACTGATATCTCTAACTTTACCAGTGTTGAACATATCAAGTTTTGAAGCAAGTCTAACTATGATTGCAAGTTTTCTCACACCATCAAGGTCTGCTTCTGTGAGCATTGAACTATATCTAACCCAATCAGTCATTGAGAAATCTTCTAGTTTTTGACAAGCAACTGTGAATGCTGCAAGCACTTGTTCGTGATGATTTACTCCATAAATATCACTTTCCAAAACAACATTAAAGCCCTTCTTTTCATAATTTGCGGCACTTATTCTTTTTCCACAATCATTCAAATAACTAGCAATTCTCAAAACCTTAACATAGTTTCTAGGTAGTTTGTGCAAAACTTTGAGTTGTTTGAACAAAACAATACTTATATCATACACATTTTTTGTGTTTTGAATATTCGCTTTGTTATAATACAAATTCAATGTGTCAAGACTATTTCCCAAAACATCACTCATTGGTTTGTCAAGAGTTGGATTTGCTGCTAGCAATATGATTGCTTCGGCAATTCCTGTTTCAGCAACAATAAATTTGTTTACGGCTGATTTGTCTGAAATTGCTTTTATGATTGAAAGACCACTTGCAATGATATCTGCCCTTTCTGTTGAAATACCTTTGAGCTTTTTTGTATTGTCAATTTCTAAACCATTCAAAAAGTCATAGACCTTGTCAAAATCATCTCTTTCAAGTTGATAAGCATGATCACGATTATATGGATAGTGCTTAACCTTTTTGCTCAATTTTGCAAGTCCCAAGAAAACATCACCTGTTCCTACAATTTGTGTTTCTGGATCCAATTGTTCAAAACAATCCAATTTTGCAATCTTTTTTGAGAATTCATCACACATTTGCTTCATAATCTCTGCTGAATTTTTTTTGTCAGCAATATATTTTTCTGCCAAATGGTATGAACCCAAATCAATTCGAACTTGACCAAGAATGTTTCTTCTGTTATATATGGTCAATTGCACATTTGTTCCATTCAAACCAACAGCAATTCCCTTTGGACAATCAAGTGTGTTTGAAAAAGACAAATATAAGTAGTTTTGTTCTTCTTCTGCTGTTAAGATTTTGAAACGAAAACCTGTTGTGCTATATAGTTCTTCAAAAAAACTTCTTTGGTTTTTTGCTTCTGCATATTCATTTGTTGCAACAAATTGAACATCTTCTATTCCACTTGCAGCCAAAATTGCCTTGTATGATTTCAAAATTGAAGATACACTTGCGATTGTTGCAGGTTTTATGAGTTCAAAATTAACCATGTCAGTTGCAACCTTAACACGGTCTTCATATCTATCAGTTATGACAAATGATTGATTTTCCAAAATTTCAGCAATTACAAGTTTTACACTTGTTGTTTGAAGTTCTACTATTCCTATCTTTTTCAAAATATTTCCTCACTTTTTTGTAACACAAAAAACCGATTGTATTCCTTTATATTAACACAATCTCCCTTTTGTTGATGTTATTATAACATAATATTTTAAATATTACAATAAAATTTTAATCTTTTTTAAGATTATTTTGTCTAATAATCATAAAAATAATTTGTAAAATTCCTAATACGAGCAAAAATATTCCAAAATATATAGAGAGTTGCTTGCTATCGAAATTTTTTGCAAGCATAGCCCCACCAATTGAACTCAAAATTCCAAATACAGCAATAAAAATACCTGTCTTGAACTTAATAAAACCATTTTTACTGTGTATTATGATTGCAATTATACTCATTGGAATAAATGCAAGCAAGTTTATGGCCTGTGCTGATTTTTGTGTGAAACCTAAAATTAGGGTTAAAAGTGGAATAAGCAAAGTTCCCCCACCCATACCCATACCTGCAAGAACACCACCCAAAACTCCAAAAATAATCAAATATATATAATTCATAATCTATGACAAAATTATTTTTATGCCAACTCCTATCATAATCAAAGAGAACAAAATTCTTATAACATTATTGTTTAGTTTTTTTAGTAGTAATGCTCCAAAAATACCACCAATTGTAAACCCTAGTGATGCAAAAGCAAGATTATCTAAAACAACATTATTATTCAAAAAATAGACTATTGAACTTGCAACCGATATTGGCAAAATCGTAAAAACTGCTGTTGCATGAGCTTGCTTGTCTGTTAGACCAATCCAAATGAGAAGTGGAACAACAATCATACCACCCCCGCCCCCAAAAAAACCATTCAAAAAGCCCACCAAAAGCCCACCAAACATCAGTATTAAAATCGTTGATATCGTAAAACTTTCAACTTTTTTTGTTGGCAATTTTTCACAATTTGCAACAATATATTTTTTGTTTAGAAATCTGCCATCTTTGCCAAGTTGAACAAGAAAATTGAAACGATATTTTGTTTTGTTCTCTTTCATACATATAGATTTTGTATTTATAAAAAAAATATCAAAATTGATTTGAAAATTGGTATTGATATTATTTTTATCAAAATTTGTATATACTTTCGTTTCATCTTACTATTTATAAAATTATAGATATAATGTTGTTTATTATTTGCTTTTTTGGAAAAATTTTTATATAATAGTTTTGATATTTTTATGGAAAGGTGAAATATGATAGACAATAAAAGTAAAACAAAAATAAAATTTTTAGCAATAATAGTTGCTATACTTATGATTTTTTCTAGTTTTAGTTTGGCTATAATTGGAATAAAATCTATGGGCGAAAATGTTTTTGCCGTTCAAAACAATGTGGCAATTACAAATGCAAATTTTGCAAATAACACCATCACAAGTGGTTCTAGTTTGCCAATGAATCCATCTGGCTGGTCGCTCAAAAATGAAAATGCTAATGTAACTGCAGGAATTATAACTCTTGATGAAGACATTGCAACAGAAACAGTTGTTAGCGACAAATACAAACTTTCAAACTTGATTGCCACTTATCTTGGTATGAGTGATAATCAAGTGCTTATGATAAATGCAAAAGAAAATTCATCAAACTGCTACTACGAAAGTTCTTCTGTAACACTTTCAGCAAACGGATACTATGTTGTTGAGTTTTTTGCCTATACAACTGAAGATGCCTTTGGTTCAATTAGACTCAACGGAAATGACGAATTGAAACAAAATGCTTTGAATATAAACACAAATGCAACATGGCAAAGATATAGATTGTATATTGAAACAAACTCTCTTGATTCAATTTCTTCAAACCTTGAACTTTGGATTGGAAATGCAACATCAAAAAGTCAAGGTGCAGTGTTCTTTGATGACATAAATGTTACAAGTTTGGATAACAAAACATTCAAAACATTGCTTAACAAAGAAACTTCAAACTATAAATATATAAATCTGTATGATAATGAAATATCAAATTTTCTAAAAAACAGTGATTTCGAAACTGAACTTGGCAATGATAATTGGACAATTATTGAAAATTCTATGACAGGTTCAAACAACACAATAAATGGAATTGTTAATGTTGAAAACTTTTCAAATGATGACACAAAAGTTACTGACGAAATCAAAAACACAAATATATATGGCAACAAAAATGCTTTGCTTATCAACAACTTGACAAGTGGATTTGTTGGATATAAAAGTGCTTATTTTACAATTGAAAGAAACAAACTATACAAATTGTCTTTCCTTGTTAAAACAGGCATAACAAATGGTTCTGCAAGTGTTAAATTGATTGAAAGAAACCCATACACAAACAAATATTTGAGTGATGGAACAAGCAATCCTTACTACTATGACAATTCTAGTTATGTAGCAAAAGATTTTACAATTTCAGCAATCACATCAAAAGATTATTCAAACGAAATGACAAATGATTGGAAGATATATTCATTCTATATCAAAGGCAACTTTTATGTTAATACTGAAGTAAATTTGGAACTATTGCTTGGAAGTGAAACAAGTGGAGCAACAGGATATGTGCTTTTTGACCACTTCACTTTGGAACAATTGACAACAAGTGAATATCAAAACAACAATTCAAATGGAACTGTTGCAAACCTTAATCAATATACAACAGAAACAACAATAAAAAATGCTGGCTTTAACAACATTATTATTGACAACATAAATAACACTGCTCCATTTGGAGTTGAAAATTGGACTTTGACAAAATCAAACACAAACGGTTCTGTTTTGAATGGAATTATTAACACAAGTGATGACTACACTACTCTTGGTATTCCACAAATAAAACCGATAAACAACAATCAAACAAACAACAATATTTTGATGATTGGAAACATTACACCAAACAATCAAAAATACAAAAGTGAAACATTCACAATAAATGAAAGTGTTTTTGCAAAAATAACTGTTGCAGTGTTGACAACTGACCTTGTTGACAGTTTGGCTGGAGTAAGAATTGTTGAAAACGGAAATGTTGTTGCCGAAAAATTGAACATAAATACAAACGGAGAATGGACAACAATAACATTTGTTATCAAAACAGGTTTCTATTCTAGAAATCTTGCTGTTGAACTCAGTTTGGGTGAAAACAAAAATGGAACAGGTTTTGCATTTTTTGATAATGTTCTATACTCTACTATAACAGAAGAAAAATACAACGAAGACAACAACTTTGTAAGAGTTGATTTGTCTAAATATGATTGGACAAATATCCCTGAAAACAGTGGAAACACAAATGGAGTTTATGCTCCTTATGATTGGACAGCAAACAATCCAAACAATGCAGAATCAGTTACAAGTGGTGTTATTGACACTGCAAAATATGGAACAGAAAATGGATACAATGAGTTATCTCTAGAAAATCCAAACTTCCCTGAAAATCAAAATAGCAATGTTTTGAT
>CAMOHL010000031.1 GCA_946615295.1 uncultured Clostridia bacterium | reverse complement strand
TTACACTAACAATTTTGAGTGTTGTGTATGGTTGACGATGACCTTGAAGTTTTCTTACTCTCTTTTTTGCTTTGTATCTCAAAACATAAATTTTTGGAGCTTTGCCTTGACTAACAACTTCGGCAACAACTTCACTGCCTTCAACATAAGGATTACCTGCTTTGACTGTTTCACCATCACAAAGCATCAACACATCAAGTTTTACTTGAGCACCAGCTTCAAGGTTGAGTTTTTCAACATTGATAAGGTCGCCTTCGCTAACTTTGTATTGTTTTCCTCCTGTAAGAACTATAGCATACATCTGAATATCCTCCTTTTAGCATAACTCACTAGGATAAGGTGGCAAAAATTTGCACTTTAAAAAAACCCGTCCTATGTGGACGAGTATAATTTATCACAAAAATAAGTGATTGTCAAGTAAAGTTCTAATTTTTTATATATTTTATATAAATAATGTGAATTATCAATATTGTAGTATTACAATTGGTTTTCTTCTTCTTTTTTAAGGTCTTCTATCTTTTTTGTTGTTCTTTCATATTCTTGACCATAATATCTTATAAGACTAAGTTTCATCTTGTTTGTTACAAAGATTACTGAGTTTGACACTTTTTTGAATGTTACATATTCATTGAATAGTCTTAAAGCGTTTGTCAACTTTTTTTCATCATTCAAAATATCATAGTTTATCATTAGCTTCATAATCATAACTGTGCTGTCAACTGGATTATATAAATTTGCATCTTTGTATGTTACATTAAAACAAATTTTTTTATTATCATAATCTTCGCAAATATTTTTTATATCTTCAAATTTCATATAGTTACCTCTTTTTAGTTAATCAATTCGTTGTTATCATTTTTGTTTTCATCGTTGATAATTTTCATTATTTCAATTTCATCAAAAAAGTTTTGTTTTTCTTCATTTAACCATTTTGGAAATTTAGAACTCTTTTCATCTGTTATATTAAGAACTTCACACTCTTTTGAAATATCAAATTCTTCTGGTAAAACACCATTTTTGTATGTTTCTACGACTGCATTCTTTATTTCTTCGATTTTGTCTTTTGCATTTTCAAAAATTTTAGTACTTTCTTTCAATGAAATATCAAATTTTTCTTTTGAATTCATATATTCATTCAAAGTTATTTGCTCTGACAATTTTTTCTGAAACAACTTATCCTTTTGATATGTTGCATAATTGATTGCTTTTTCTGCGATTTTTTCTATTTCTTCATAGTAAGTTTTAAGCATCATAAGTTTCAAAATATTGTCGCCTTGTCCCTTCAAAATAACATATTCATTTGTAAATAAGCCATCTGTTTGTTTTATATCCATTGGATTATCTCCAATCAACAATTCTCTCATCAGTCGCTTAAAACTAAGTGTTATGTTTTCATTATGTCCAAAGTCTTTTTCGTTTTGTTTTATTATTTTTTGCAAAACTTTTATTCCTTGAAGTTCAGCACTCTTTTCAGTTTCACAAATTCTATACAATGCTCTTTTTAAAACTTTTTTATCGTTTACATCAAGTGGTATATCATCTAAATTAAATTTGTCTGAATAGTATTTTCCAAGTTGAGAAATCGTATAAAAATCTTTTTTTTGATTGTCATAGTTTTTTATAAATTTTCTTTGCTTTGCATGTTCAAGTTCATGCACAATCGTAACAATCAAATCATTTGGAGATATATAATATGGAATTTGATTGAGATTTACATATATTTTACCAACTCTTTTACCATTGCGAATTTCATCATAGCTTATTCCCATTGTTCCACTAGTTGCAAACAATTTTTCTTTTGGTAAATACATGATTTTTACATTTAAATTATGTTTGTTTTTTATGTATTCAAAAAGCCATTCTAGAGCTTTTATTCTTTCATTTTCTTGCAAACGAAACCAAATTGGCTCATAAAAAGCATTATAAAAATTATCTTTTGTTATTGAAACAAAATGCTCTATTACATTACCGTTTTTATTTTCTTGATAGTAGCCATCTAATTCGTCTATTTTGTCGAGTTTCATTATTTGACGAAAGTTTTTTTGTGCCTGATCTATATCATATATTTCAAAGCCATTTTTCTTTAAAACTCTTCCAACATAGTATAATTCTGCTATGTTTTCGCCATATTCTTTTTGGTCCTCAACAAATTTGTTTGATTTTTCAATCTCTGTCATATTTTCTCCATTTGTTGTCATCATTTTATCAATTCATTTATTTCTTCTGTATATTTAATTTCATCATCTCTCAATTTTTTAGGGAGATAATATTTATTGTCTTCTTCCTTTATGTTCAAAACATCAAATTCTTGTTTGCTAAAGCCATTTGGCAATTTTCCTTTTGCCATTGTTTCTTCGAAAACTTTTGATATGTTCAAAATTTTTTTGCTGACTTCTTGATATTGATTTTTTATATCATTTCGCTTATCTTCGATATTTTGAATATTTTGCTTAATAAGCATATTTTCTCTTCCGTTGCTACCAAGTTTTTCCTTCTCAGTATCTATATCCCACAAAAGATTAGTCATTTGTTGCAACAACTTTTCTTTTTGTTGTGTATAATACACTTTAAGCATCATGAGTTTCATAAGCACATCTGTTTGACCTTTAAAATTTTTTATGTGATTTAACAAAATTCCATAATTAGGTTCATACTTGTTCACAAATAAATCATGCTTGTATTCTTCTAGGTGTTTGTCTATAAGCAAGTTTTTTCCATACTTTTTTTCGTTCATATTTTTGAACTTAAGCAAATATTTTAATCCTTGAAGTTCTGCATTCTTTTCGCTTTCTGAATTCCTATATAATGCATATTTATCGCCTTCTGTTATTAACATTTCACTATAATCAAATTTTGTATAGTTGAATTCTCGACTTTGACTTAAAGTGTAATAATTATTCTTTTTGTCTTTTTGAATGGTTTTTGAGAATTTTTTTTGTCTTGCATGAGTTAACTCATGAATAATTGTATCAACAATATCGTAAGGCAAATCACTATGTATATCATCCAAATTGATATAAATATAGTTTTTTAATGTTACAATGTCTTCTTGACCTTTTTTTCCTTTTTTTGTTCTTGCTACACTAAAACTTGATCCACAAACCTCACTTTTAACACTAGATTTTGCATGTGGAATGTAAGTAAGATTTACATCGAGATTATATTTATACTTGAAATCTTCAAAAAGCCATTCAAGAGCTCTTACTTTTTCAACATCTCTGATTTTGCACCAAATTGGTTCATAAAAAGCATTCCAATAGTTTTCTTTTGATATCAATTCAAAAGTATCAACTAATTCACCATTTTCATCTTCCAAAGGAAAAACAACTTGAATATCCTTTATGTCATCAAGTCCCAATATATCTCTAAAATTTTTGTTGGCAGTTTCAAGATTATAAATTTTGTAGCCAAAATGTTCTAATGTTTTGCCTACAACTGTGTTTTCTAATATCAAATTGCCAAACTCTTCTTCCTTTTTTTGATTAAATCCCATAATGTTACCTTTGCTATTATTATATAATTATAAACATCAAATGTCAATATGCAATTTTTAAATATTCACATATTTTTTCACATCAATAACTTTTACATTTTCTAAAAACATTTTTCCATTAGACAATCAACAAAAAACCACTATCAACCGATAGTGATTAACCGTTTGTTATGTCTTCATAACCAATTATTTTTGTCAGTTGTTCCAATGTTTTTGTAAGATATAATTTACTCAAAAAGTCGCCATTGTTTTTCTTTACACAAACAGAAAATAATTCTCGTGCTTTTTCAAATTCATTTTTCTCATATAGTCTAACAGCTGTTTCAAACTCCTGCAAAGATTTTTGATATTCTAGTTTTGTTGCATCGCTATAAGCATCAAGACTTTCAAAAATTGGAATTTTGCTTGTCATATCATCAAATTGAATGGTTCCAACATATCTAACACTGTTTTCCCCACCCACGGCACTCATAAAAGTCTTTGTCATCAAAACTCTTGTTCCAAAAATTTTGTTTAGTTCTTCAATCCTACTACAAAGATTTATGCTATCTCCAATTGCAGTCAACTGCTTTTGATATTTATCTCCAACAACACCAATAACTGCCATTCCATTTGTCAAACTCAAACCATATTTAATCTTTTCTTTACCAATTGAAACTAAATTTTTATAATCGAGTTGTTTTGCAATTTGATTTGCAGATTTTAAGGCAGAGTTTTCATTGTCAAATATGGCAATAACTCCATCACCCACAAATCTATCAACAAAGCCACCATTTTTTTTGACGATTTTTGAAACAAGTCCCAAAAATTCATTGACAACCATAAAATTGTCTTGAAGAGCCAAAGTTTCACTAGAAAAAAAACTATTTCTCATATCACAAAACATTGTGCAAACTTTTGATTGAACAGTGTCTCCTACTTCAAGTTCTTCTATCTTTTTACCGTCAAAATATTTTAAATATCCGCTTGCAAAAAAAGATTGATATACGACATCTTTTTTGTTGAGTTTTCTGTCATTATCACGATAGTTTTTTTGAACTTTCTTCAAACTGTCTGCAATGCTATCAAACTCAATTGAACCTTCAAAATCAATATTCAAATTTTTTCTTCCAATGGCAAGTTTTTTTGAGTCTTCTTCCAAAACTTTTAGTGGTCGCAACAAAACAAACAAAGTGAGCATTATTGAAATTGCATAAGCCACAAAAACACCAGCATATATCAAATATGCAATATTTTCACTAACATTTAGATTTTTATTAAAAAAAATTGTTAGCAAATAAAATATTGCTGAAATCATAACTAGATATATATAAATTTTTCCATCTAAATATGACTTTTTCAGCACCCTATCATTAAACTTTGAAAATGCCAAAACAAACATAATTGCAAAAAATACGATTACAACAACACTATAAAAAACTATATAAACATCAATATTCATAAATCACCTTTCTTATTTTTCCACAAAACATCGCTAATATTCACAAATATTCAACTGGAAGATTTTTGAAATAATTTTACAAATTGTGAATATAATCAAAAATAATTTGCAAAATATATTCGAGGTGAAATATATGAAAAATGAAAGTAGCGAAAAATTATTAAATGCAATTGGAAAGAATGTTGCAATGGCTGTGCAAAGTTTGGAGATAATTTTGCCAGATGTGCAAGATGAAAAATTCAAGGAATATTTGAGCAAATTGAACTATGACTACAATATCATTATGACCGAAGCACAAATGCTTGCAAAGGCAAATGATATGGAATTGAAGATGACAAATCCTATTGAAAAAGCTGAACTTTGGACAAGCATAAAGTTAAAGACAATGATGAACAAAACAACAAGGCAATTTGCAACAATGATTTTTTTGGGAACAAATATGGGTATTCCAGACCTCGTTATTGCAATATGCGACTTTGGAGATGCAAGCAGTGAAATTGTTACTCTTGCAAAGAGATTGAAAGAAATTGAAGAAAAAAGCGATGAAGATTTAAAATTGTTTTTATGCAAATAATTGCATATTTATACAAACACTTTTTTAAATCTTTCACCGACAAAAATTCTTTTATCTTTAAAAAATGATACTTCTTTTGAGATTGACAAAATGTTTTGTTTAAGCAAGTCAAAGATATATTTTTTTGACTTGCTTTTTTTTGAGAATACTATGTTTGAAAGTTTAACAATACTACTTGACAAAAAGCATTGTGCTTCTAGTGGACAAAACATTCCATAGTCAAAAGTGTCAAAAACTCTTTCATCAGTGCTATAAGAAATGGTTATGAAATTTTGATTGAATTCAAGTATAATATAAACATTTTTTGTTTCGCCCGGAATAGGGTCATCTTCGTTTATACCATAAAGCCAATCAACAAAATCCACTCTAAAATCTTTTAAAATATCATCAAAAACATCAACTTTTTGACTTTTTTTTGCAATTTTTTTCATATTTTTACTATTTTTTTAAATTTTTATATAATTTTTTCATTTTTATAAGTTAATATTTTTTTGTGCTTTATAGAGTACTTGTGATAAAAAATATTGCAAGACAAAACAAAATTCCAAAGACACAAAAGAAAACACTATCATTGAAAAGTTTAAACTTCAACCTCACAACTCTACTGTTGGCAATTATTGTGCTGGCAAGGTCAATTTCAAAGTTGTCAATTTTGTAGGTTGATGGATAGTTATAAAATTTTATGATATTATTCAAGAGTTCTCCACTATTCATTGTTGCCAAATTTTGATAGTATAACAAATTTTTGTCGGTATATTTTTTGGGCTTGAATTTTACTTTTACATCTCTTGAATGAAGTGCCACAAAACTTATAATTATGCTTAAAATTGAAAACCCCAAAACAATCCAACTCATTATTTTTGCAATGTAAATTTCACTTTTTGCAAAGCCCAAAACAACTGCCACAACTGCACCATCGAGTGCTAAAATTATTGAATGTTTTGTTTCGGCAATCTTCAAATTTTCCAACACATACTGCAAAATGTATTTTAGAGTTTGTTTCATAAAAAAATTGTTGACTAATCACAAAATGTTAATCAACAATATTTATATATTTTCTATTTTAGTGTCTATTGGTAGTTCTATTATTCTTTTTAAAACATAGTTTTTGCTTATTGTTTTTGCTGGTTTATTTCTATTTGTTATTACAATTTTGTTTGCATTGTTTTCTACAATATTTTTATAAACTAGAAATATTGGTGTCTTGCCATCAATTTGAATTGTTTTTTGTTTGCTTGGCTGAAATTTATCAAATGTTACAAGAGTTTCGTAGTAGTTACCCCTATTTTCATCAACAAGTCCAATCAACATAAACATTGCATTTATTCCAAGCATATAGTTAAGTTTGTAGAAAAATGATACAAAAAACAAAACAAAGAATATTGTTGTTATGCAATAGCCAACCACTTTTACAATTTTTTGAGATTTTTTTCTCGAAAATTTTTTTGAAAGCATAGCAAGTAAAATTCTTCCACCGTCCATAGGATAAACTGGCAAAATATTAAAGCAAAATGTGTATATATTACACATTGCAAAAACTTTTGCAAATACATTTATGATTGGAAACAAAAAATAGATAATCAAAGAAATTGCAAACAAAAAAACATTCACTAGTGGTCCTGCAACTGCAATCTTTATTTCGTCATCAAAAGAAAACATTTTGTTTTGACCAGATAACATTGCTCCATAAGGCATAAGCGTTATTATATTGAGTTTATAACCAAGCTTTCTACCCACGAACGAATGTCCCATTTCATGCAACACAACACACAAAATTGAAGAAACGAATGCAAAAAACTTTCCATATACAAGCATCAAAACACAGAGAATCAAAAAAGACCAATGGATTTTTATCTTTAAATTTTTCATATCAAACAATCAAATCAACAAAACTATTGACAAATCTCTCCAAACTTGCATGAATATTTGCAAAAAAATTGCTTATGGCAAGATTACCAACGAGCAACAGAATTGAAACTGCCAATATACAAAAAGTTACTTTGAAAACATTGCCAA
>CAMOHL010000030.1 GCA_946615295.1 uncultured Clostridia bacterium | reverse complement strand
GACCAATAGCAAGTCTTTGCATTGGAGCTTTGAATAGGAATGCAAGTTTTGCATAGAGTTCCTCTCTTGTAGGAATGTTTGCAAGTTCATTAACATATTGTTGATCAACAACTTTTCCATTCAAAATTCCAAACTTGATTTCAAGTTTTTCATTATCTTTCTTTGCATTGCTTACAACTTTTGCAATTGAAACTTCATCTTCATAGTCAATTGCAACACTTGTAGAACCGTGAAGATATCCTTCAACACCTTCAAATCCAAGATCTGTCAATGCCTTTAAAAGCAAAGTGTTTTTGTAAACTCTGTATTCGCTTTTTGCATCTCTAACTTCTTTTCTCAATTTTGTTTCGTTTTCAACATTTGTTCCAAGAAAGCTAACAAACACAACAGATTTTGCCTTTGAAATCTTGTCTTTGATTTCTTCAACAATGCCTTGTTTCTTTTCAAGATTTGTGCTCAAAATTTTGTCCTCCTTTTTATAATGCGATAATAAGTGTCAAACACACTTATTAGATTATAATTAAAAAAGTTTCCTGTGCTGGCACAAGAAACCTTGAAGTTATATCACGATTTTTTGCACCTACACAAGCAACACAAACAGTGTTTTACGATTTCTCACTTGTGGTCTATGGCACGAAATTTATTTAATTACAGCAATATTATATCATATAAATTTTTTTTGTCAATGATTTTTAAACAAAAATTTATAGCAAAACAAATGTTGATTGTATAAAAAATCAAGCATGCTTGAAAACAGCAAATTATAAGACAAAAAAAGTATAACAAAATTTTTTTAAGATAGACAACAAAGTGTTTTGGTGGTATAATTAAATTATGGACTCAAAAGAAAAAAAATTGAATGTTGGATTGTTTATTGACACATTTTATCCAATGATAGACGGAGTTGTTAGTGTGGTTGACAACTATGCAAAAAGATTAACAAAGTATGCAAATGTAACAGTGTTTACTGTTGCTCCAAGAAAAAAAGGATATGTTGACAATTTTCCATACAAAGTTGTGAGATGCAAAAGACTTGCTGTTCCAGGTCTTGACTATGATTTGGGTATGCCAAGTTTTGACAAAAAATTCAAAAGAGAGCTTGAAAACTCAAATTTGGATATTGTGCACATCCATTCTCCATTTTCAGTTGGAAAGGCAGGACTCAAATATGCAAAAAAACACAACATTCCTTGCATTGCAACAAACCACAGCCAATTCAAACAAGATTTTTACAAGGCAACAAAATCAAAACTAATCACAAAAATTCTATTAAGCAAAATTATGAAGGTTTTTAATGCTTGCGATGAAAATTGGTCGGTGAATAGGGAAGTTGCAAATGTGTATGATGACTATGGTCTAAAAGAGCATGCAAAAGTTGTGAATAATGCAACTGATATGGACTTTTTGAATGATGATGGTTTTGTAAGAGAACTCAAAAAAAAGCACAACATAAAAGATGATGAAAAGGTGTTGTTATTTGTTGGTAGAATCTGCGAACTCAAAAATATATTTTTTATTTTAGATGCAGTAAAAGAACTAAAAGAAAAAGATTTCAAATTCAAAATGTTATATATTGGTTCAGGTCAAGATGAAGACAAACTTAAAGAAAAAATAGAAAAGTATGGAATGCAAGAAAAAGTTCAACTTTTGGGTAGAATATCAGATAGAGATATGCTTGCAAAGTATTATAATATTGCTGATTTGTTTTTGTTTCCATCAATGTATGATTGTTCATCACTTGTTCAAATTGAAGCAGCAAGTCAAAAAACACCAACTGTGTTTTTGAAAGATTCAGTTACTAGCGATGGCATAGTAGACAACGAAAATGGATTTTTTGCAGAAAATGATGTTCAAAAATTTGCTCAAAGAATTATTGATATTTTTGAAAATATAGATTTGTATAACAAAGTTTGTGAAAATTGCTACAAATCAGTTTATGTAAACTGGGATACAAAGATAGCAACAGTTGTTGAAGATTATAAAAAATTGATAGACAAAAGACAAAAAGATAATCAACAAAACCAATAAACAATTTTTGTAAATCAACAAAAAAAGCATAAAAAAATGAAAAAAAACTGCAATTTTTGTTAAAAAAACGGCAAAAAAATGAAAATTTTTTCAAATTTTTGTTTTTGATTATTATAAAGTAACAAACAATAATTTAATATAATAAAAAGAATCTACAAAAAAAGTGAACCAGAAAAGTTCACTCTATGTAGATTTTTTTACATCAATTTTGTAAGCCACCAAACAAGTGGCAATTTTTTGTATATAGAAGGCAACCTTTTGTTTTTTCTTATAAAAGGAATGCTTTCTTTTATGTTTTGCTTTAACAGTTTTTTTAGTTCCTTATCTTTATATTTATCTCTCCAAATATAGTAGAGTAGTTCTGTTGAAATAAGCCCTTTCATAGATTTTGCACAAACAGTCAAAACATCATCATCTTTGACTTTTTCAATAATTCTATTGTAGCAGTCCAAAACAGTCAATTTTTTTGGCTTGAACTTGCTTGTTACAATACTATTTTTTCTTATAACATAAGCATAAAGTTTTTTGTTTGTAAAAACAAAATTTTTGCAATTTTGCATAATGTTAAAACAAAAGTCCAAATCTTCTGCATAATGTATGTTTTCATCAAACTTTATTTCACCAAGCATTTCGGTTTTCATAAGTTTTGCATAAACACTTCCAAAATATAGTTTTGATGATATCATTTCTGCAATTGCTGTTTGTCTGTCAAAAAGCAAAACGGAATTCAATTTTTTGTTTATTTTTTTTAGATTGACCGATTTGTTTTCGGCAACTCTTTTTATTGAGCAAATAGACATATCAGAGTTGTTTTCAACAAGCAAATTGTAAAGTGTTTCAATATATTCAGGTTCGGCATAGTCATCACTGTCAAAAAATGTGAAATATTTTGATTCTATTTTGGATAGCAAAAAATTTCTTGCTTTGCTGATATTTCCTTCGTTTGGAGTATGAAAAACCTTAATGTTTTCATATTTTTTTGCAAAATCTTCAACAATTTGTTCACTGCCATCAGTGGAACCATTTTCGTTTATTATTATATTTATATTTTTGTATGTTTGGTTTATAAGTGAATCCAAGCATTTTGTCAAAAACTTTTTCACATTGTATACTGGCACAAGTATATCTATTTTTTCGTTCATAATTTTTCTTCCACAGCTATATAATTTGTTAAATAACTTTAACTTCCACCTTGATTTTTGCTGTTACTCCAACAAAGAGTTTTGCTTCAACGGTATAGTTGCCTGCAAATTTGATTGGACTATCCAAAACAATTTGTTTTTTTGAAATTTCAAAACCTTGTTTTTTGAGTTCATCGGCAATTTCTGCTGATGTTATGCTTCCAAAAATTTTGCCATTGTCGCCTGCTTTCATTTCAAATTTCAAAAGCACATCTTTCAATTTTTGAGCAAGCTCTCTTGCAGATTGCAAATCTTGTTCGTGGTGAAATTCTTTTGCCTTGTCGCTCATTTGCTTTTGATTGATTGCAGTGTTGTCAGCAATTTTTGCCTTTTTTTGTTTTAGCAAAAAGTTTTGTGCAAATCCATCACTAACATCAACCAAATCTCCCTTTTTTCCTGTTCCCTTAATGTCTTGTAGTAGAATTACTTTCATAATAAACTCCTTATTTTTAACATAGTTATTTTATATTATAAAGTTAAAATTGTCAATTTATAAAGACAGTCTTTAGTTTTTTAAATTGCTCTGACTGATATACAAAATGTTGATTGCAATTTGTTGTATAACTTTTTTTGTTTTGCAAACAATTATTGTGGGAGATATTTATGGATATTAGATGTAACAAAACAAACTGCAAACACAACAATCATTATGCTTGCAAGGCAAAAGAAATTCATGTTGCAAAAAACACCGATTGTCAAACCTATGATAGAGATTTTGAAAAATCCAGCAAAAATTTGCAAGATGTCAGCAAAAATATGTTTGAAATTGCACCGGAAATTGGCGATTTTTCACATGATGACAAACTGTGTGTGGATTGTTATGCAAATTGTATTTTCAACAAAAATGGCAAGTGCAACGCAAATGGCATAACGGTTTTGGAAAACGATAAAATTGGATATTGTGGAACATTTATGGAAGAATAAAAAGGAGTGATTGAAATGTGTCAATCACTCTTTTCATATTATTTTTAATTGTCAAACAAGCCAAATGCTTCATCAATGAATTCTTGTATAGAAAACTGGAACATTTCTCTTTTCTGCTTCTTTTTTTGCAAAATTTATACTCAAAGCATTTGGTGCAATAACTCCAACAACTTTTGGATTTTTCAAGTTTACTTCAGAACACTCCATAATATTGTTCAAAATACCTTTTGGAGTTGCAATTTCTGTTGCATTTGAATAGAATTCGTGTTTGCGATCATCAATGGTTGTTTCGTCAACCTTAAACACATCACTATGCTCTGTTGGTTGAAACAATGGATTTTTGTTGTTGATGTATTCTTCGCTCATAGAGTCAAAATAGTTTGCACAAACAAAGTTGTTTTCGTCATAAGACAAAATCAAGATTGCAGCTTTTTCGTGTTTCCAGTCATAATACATAAAAAGATTATTAGTATGTTTTTCATCAATAATTGATGCAGAAGTGTATATCTTGTTTTTGTAGTAATTTCTAACTTCTTTTTCTTCTTTTGTTGCTCTCCAATTGTCTGGGAAAACAACTCTTGCCAAAATTTTGTATGGTTTGTTTACACAAAAATCTTTTATGTCGGTTATTTCTTTTGCCCAAAACTTTCTTGTTGTGAATGAGCACATTTTTTCAATCATAAATATTTTTTTGACTAGTGGTTCAACTTTTTTGTAAATCTCATCATTAAATCCAACAACAGAACCATCTTCTGATATTTTAAAAGCCTTTTTGTCTAGTTTTTGTAAGTCAAATACACTGGTTACACAAAAACTATCTTTAGGACTAAAAAATCCAAACTTTCCAATCTTTTTTATAACATCATCTGTTGCGAGAAGAACTGTCAACTTTCTTGTTATCACATTAAACAAGTCAATATATTCTTGAATTGTGTAAGTATTGTCTTCATTAAAATCTTTTTCGTAATACTTTTTTATGTCTAGAAGATGACTATACATAGATTCAACATACTTAGAAAATTCTAAATAATATAAAAGTGGATATCTTTTACCTTTCAAATCCCAATCTTTTGGAAGGCATCTTGATATTTTTTTGCTTTCTATAACAATATCTTTTATCATACAATTCATTATATCATATTCAAAAAAATTGTCAATATTGAATTGTTTGCATTTTTTGATTGAACAAAAATAAAACATTTGCCATCAAAATTGAGAAATAACAGAAAAAATCTAAAAAAATATTTTTTTGTTTGTGTTCTAAAAACAAAAAGAGTATAATATAAATATATCAACAAAAGGAGATGAACAAAATGGCAAAGAAAGTTAGCAAAGATTATTTTGGTTTGAGCTGGATTGTTAGTTTGATTCTTGCAATCATTCCAGTTACATCATGGCTTTGTGGAGCAATAACAAGATTTCAAGAAGGAAAGATTGTTGCAGGCATCCTAAGATTGGTTTTGGGATGGAACATCATCTGGATTCTCGATATAGTATTTATGATTGTTAACCACAGAATTATGAGATTGCTTAATGTTTAATAGCAAAAAATCGTGAAAAAAAAGCACTTTAAATCAAAGTGCTTTTTTATTTTATAATTTAGTTTGTTATACAAAAACAAAACACAAAATATTGTTTTTGAAAATATTACCAACAAACAATTTTTTATTTAAGTTTAAATTCAAATGGCTTTTTGTGTGGATTTGCAATGCTCATAGCAATCAAAGTTTGAGATGGCAGGTAGCACAGCCAAGCAATGTTAAATGGTGCAAAGACAATTTTGTAAATAGTTGATGTTGTTGGTATGTCAATATAAACACCATTCGCACATTGAAGCCCTATAAATATATCACAACCCAAAAACAGTAATAAACCAAAAGCAAAGAGTGGTGATTTTTTAAATTCCACAAAAGCCAAAACTATGTTCATAAGCAAATTTGAAAAGTAGCAAATTGAAACACAACTCAAATAATCAAATTTATCTTTCAAAACAACTATTGTTATTATCTCTGCAATCAAAACGACTGCGACTCTTATAATTAAGTTTATCAATTGCCATTTTTTTGTTTTCAATTCAAACAATAGTCTAACAAAATAGCAAAGTTGAACAATCAAAAACGATGTCATTGCAATGGTTTGAATCATAGGGTTTACAATTTCCAAAAACAAATCAGCAATCATTGTAAACAGTAGTGCAACTTCTGTCAAAATGTTGTTTTTTGATTTTGCAAAAAATATTATTGAAAACAAAAACACAATCACGATTGATGAAAATTCAAAAACATTTGTATATTTAGATGGCCCCCACAATATCAAAACAAGAAATATAGCTTCTATTGTCAAAAATGCCAAAATAGTGGCAACTGACAATTTGTTTGTTTTATTTGTTTCCATTTTTTCTCTTTTGCACACCTTTGATTATATAATATTGAATCATAAACATGATTGCTGCAGCAGCAGTAAAGCCCAAAATATATATCATCAAGAATACAACATAAGGCACACTCGACCATATATTTGACAAAATAGGCAAATGACATTTTATAAAAGGTCCAATGTAGAACATATTGAAACTTTGAGTTATTGCATAGTGCATAATGGTATTAAGTGTTAATGCAATACAAACTGAAATTCCAAAAACGATTGTGCCTTTCAAATAGAATTTCCAGTTTAGTTTATTTCTAAAATAAACCATCATAAAAATACCTAAAACAATTTGCATTCCATGATGTATCATTGTTTGAATGTTTATTCCTATCATACTTACAAACACATCATTTGGGAACACAAACACAACAAGTCCTCCAAACATAGCAAATGTGCAAAGGAAGGAGATAATGCTGTCTCTAACTTTTCCGTCTTTCATAAATGCAACAAATGGAAGTAGATATAGAGGTGTTGAGCAAAGTTGGAATGGGAAGTTGCCCCATTTATAATTCCATATCAAAGTGTCGCCACTTACTTCGAGTGTAGCATAAAATATTTGCTTGTATATTTCAAGCACAAGCATAACAATCCAACAGCCCAGAACAATTCTTCTAAAAGTTTTGTCTTTGACATTTCTTGCAAACACACAAAGCAAAACAATTGATGTGATTGCAATTGCAACAAACATCAAATGAAACCAACCATAGTTTGTTGGAGTTTTCATTGTTGCTGTTAAACTAACTAAAAACTTTTCAAACCAATTCATAATAAATCATCCTTTGTAAAATTATTTAAAAAATTAAACATACATATTATATAAGATGAAACAAAAAAAGTAAAACAAAAAAACAGCGAACAAATTTTTTGACAAAAAATTTAGAAGTTTTAAGGCTTGAAAAATATTTTGGTAATATTAAAGATTTTTTAAAAATTTTAAAAAAATATAAAAAAAACACAAATTTTTGCCAAAAAACTAGCAATTTTTGTGATTTTTTTGTAAATTTTTAATTTAATTTGTTTTGAACATTGAAAATTGTGCCCTTTCCAACTTGAAGCATAAAATCTTCTTTTGTTGTGTCAATGCAATAAGAATTG
>CAMOHL010000029.1 GCA_946615295.1 uncultured Clostridia bacterium | reverse complement strand
GCTCCATTTTGTATGCTAAAATATGCTTCTGATTTGTTTATGTCTGGCGACAAAACCTCAATACCAATACTCTTTGCATACATAATATATTTTTTTAAGTCATCAGGACTTGTCAATCTATTATTCAAAACGGCTGTCAAAAACTCAACTTTGTAATATGTTTTGAGATATGCAGTTTGATAGGTCAAAAAGGCATAAGCTGCAGCATGTGATTTGTTGAAGGCATAAGATCCAAACTTGATCATCGAATCATAAATTCTGTTTGCTAGTTCTTCACTTGCACCTCTTTTGATGGCACCGTCAATGTCAACTTGTCTGCCATGGTCTTCGCCATGAAATCCATGCAAGAACACTTCTCTTTCCTTCATCAATTCTGCCATCTTCTTTTTTCCCATATACTTTCTGACAGTATCGGCTCTACCAAGAGTATATCCAGCCATTGCCTGAACAATTTGCATAACTTGCTCTTGATAAACAATAACACCATAAGTTGACTTTAAAATTGGCTCCAAACATGGCAAATCATATTTTATTTTGTCTGGATTGTGTTTGTTTGCAACATAAGTTGGACAAAAATCCATAGGACCTGGACGATATAGAGAAATTCCGGCAATTATATCTTCCAAACAATCAGGTTTAAGTTCCTTCATAAACTTTTTTAGACCTTCACTTTCAATTTGGAACACCGCATCTGTATCTCCATTTGATATTAGGTCATATACATTTTTGTCTTCATAATTTATTTTGTATAAATCAAGTTTTATGCCATGAGTTTTGTATACAAGATTTTTTGCTTCTCTAATATCGTTTAGAGTATTGATTCTCAAATAGTCCATTTTCAAGAACCCTAGCTCTTCAACTTCAACCTTATCAAATTGTGTCAATGCAATATCACTACCATTATTCACACATAACGGAATATTGTCCATAAGTGTCTTTTTACAAATGATATGACCTGCCGCATGCTGACCACATTGTCTTGGCATATTTTCGAGTTTTACACATATATCAACAATTCTCTTTATGTTAGGGTCTTCCAGATACATCTGTCTAAGTTCTGGATTAACTTGTTTCAAGTCATTTTCATACTTTTCTTGGAATGCAGGGTCGGCCTCTTTGTGGTCCTTGTCTGCAATACCAAAAATGAATTGCAATTTATCCTTATTGAACACTGGTTTTGGGTCAATTTCTTTTGTCAATTTGTTAACTTCGCTAAATGGCATTC
Organism: uncultured Clostridia bacterium; assembly: GCA_946615295.1. GTDB lineage: Bacteria > Bacillota > Clostridia > Christensenellales > UBA1242 > UBA9845. Next base: position 7,080 of record CAMOHL010000029.1, on the reverse strand, counting down.
GCAAAACTCTTGCAACATCTTTTACTGCAGCTTTTGCAGAAAGCGTTCCAAATGTTACAATTCCACAAAACTTATCTTCGCCATATTTTTCTCTACAATAATTTCTAACTTCAATCCAAGTGTCAGATGGAAAGTCAATATCAAAGTCGGGCATAGAAACTCTTTCTGGGTTGATAAATCTTTCAAAAAGCAAACCATATTTGAGTGGTTCAACTTTTGTGATGCCAATTGCATAAGCAATAATACTTCCCGCACCACTACCTCTACCAGGTCCAACTTCAATATTGTGATTTTCTGCCCAATGAATAAAGTCCCATACAATCAAAAAATATTCAGTAAACTTCATTCGATTGATAAGACCCATTTCATATTCAACTCTCTCTCTAATTTCAGGAGTCATTTCAGGATATTTTTCTTTCAATCCTTCTTCTGTTATCTTTCTCAAATATTCTTCTGGTGTGCTGCCATCTTCTGGTTGATAACCTGGAATAAGGTCGTCTTTTTTTAGTTCAATTTGTTCGCACTTGTCGGCAATTTCAATTGTGTTGTCAAGAGCATCTTCAAAGCCGTCCAAAACTTCAAGCATTTCTTCTCTTGTCTTAACATAATATTCAGGAGCATTAAATTTCATTCGATTAGGGTCATCAAAGGTCTTTTTTGTTGCAATACACATCAAAATATCTTGCACTTCAGCATCATCTTTTGTTAGATAATGACAATCGTTTGTTGCAACAAGTTTTATGCCCAGCCTCTGTCCCATTTCTCTAAGTTTTGTTCTAACAAGCAGTTCATCTGGCAAACCATGATTTTGAACTTCCAAATAAAAATCATCGCCAAACATATCTTTGAGTTTGAGCGCAAGTGCATCAGCCTCATCAAATCTTCTAGCAATAATCAATCTTGGAATATCACCATTTACACAAGCAGACAAACAAATAAGCCCCTCGTGATATTGTTCCAAAAGTTTATAGTCAATTCTTGGTTTGTAATAAAAGCCATCTATAAATGCAATGCTGTTTAGTCGGCACAAATTACGATAACCTTCCATATTTTTTGCAAGCAAAATCAAATGGCTGGTTTCTCCCCTTCCCAACTTTTGAGTATGGTCTGGACAACAATAAAATTCACAACCAATAATACCCTTTATTTTTTCTTTTTTTGTTGTATTCTCGGGATCATTATTATACTTTTCAACTTTTTCGTTATACTTGATAATCTCTCTATTAAATTTATATGCACCATACATATTGCCATGATCGGTCATAGCAACTGCTGGCATACCAAATTTTTCACAAGTTTTTGTGATATCCTTAAGCTTGATTGCACCATCAAGCAAACTATATTCTGTGTGTAAATGCAAATGAGCAAATTTCATAAAAACTCCTTTATGTTTATTTTATAACATAAAATAAAAAAAGTCACTTGTTTTTACAAGTGACAAAAATTTTTATTCCTTAATTGAATTTTGTCTGATATCAACAAGCTTTGATTCAAATTCAATTTTGCCAATAATATTTTTGATTATTGTGTCAAATTCTTCATTTTCACTATAATCTGCCTTTGCTGCAAAACTAATTCTTTCTCTTTTTATCAAGTCCTTCAAATATTTTTCATTTTTTGTGCCTGGTTGATATAGTCCAACAGCAGTGCCACCATATTTATATAATAGTCTCATACAAGGAATATCTGTTGCACTATCTCCAACATAAACTATGTTTTTGAATGGAATATATCTATCCTTATGTGGCATTTCTTCGTTTACTCTGTTATCTCTAACTCCAAAAATACCCTTGTTTATTCTATAAATAAATTGTGTTTTGTTTGTGTAGTTAAGCGCAAGAGCTGGCCAAACAGGAACTCCATATTCATCATAAACAAAATAACAAGCAAAAATTTTTTTAAAATATTTTGCAATTTTTGTGCCTTCTATAATTTCTTTTAGTCCGCTTGAAACAACATAGTGTTCAATTTCAACATTATGTTCCAATCCATACTTGTTGATTCTATCAAACCAAGTTTCAAGTCCTTTGAAATATTCAACATTCTTTCCACATTCTCTCAAATAATCTCTTGTCAATGCAATGTTTTTATCCTTCATTCTTTTGACCATCATATACATATATGCCAAAATTCCATCTGTATCATGTTCTTCACCAAAAGCATCACAATTTTTCCAAAAATCATCAACTTCCATTCCAAGATTTTGAATAAACCCAAAGGCTTGCATATCATTTGTAGATAGTGTCTTATCAAAATCATAGACTATTGCCATTTTTGTCTTCATAAACAACTCCTTATTCTTATTATACAATATTTGAGACTATGTGTCAATATCAATTTTTTCAACAAAAAAAGCAAACAAAGTTTGCTTTATATCGTTGCTCCAACCGAATCATCTTTTTTTGTTTCATATCTAAGTGCCAACTTCTTTTTATCAACATCTAGTGTGAAATTTTTTATATCACTTTTTGGAAGACAATACATTGCATCTAGAAGATTATTTTCTAGAATTGTCCTAAGCCCCCTTGCTCCATCACCCAAATTATATGCCTGATTTGCAATTTCATCAATAGCAGTGCTACTTGTTTTGAAACTTATACCATCAATTTTCATAATCTCTTGAAATTGTTTTATGATGGAGTTTTTTGGCTTTGTTAAAATATCCTTCAAATTCTCGCTTGTCAATTTGCTCAACGAACTCACAATAGGAAGTCTACCAACAAACTCGGGAATTAATCCAAATTTAATTAAGTCCTGCGGCATAATTACATCATCAAATTGATTTTTATTCTCAATATTTTTTTCAAACCCCAAACTATGATTTTTACTTCTATCCTTGACAATTTTGTCAAGACCAACAAAAGCACCTCCACAAATAAACAATATATTTGTTGTGTCTAAACTAACTGTTTCTTGATACGGTGTCTTACGATTTGATTGAACTGGCACGGTTGCAATGGTCCCTTCAATAATTTTTAATAGTGCCTGTTGCACGCCTTCGCCTGACGGATCTTTTGGAAGTTGCCTACTCTCCTGCTTTTTTGCAATCTTGTCTATTTCGTCAATATAAATTATGCCATTTTCTGCTTTTTTAACATCACCATCACTGTTTTTTATGAGTTTTGCAAGCACTGATTCAACATCTTCACCAACATAACCTGCTTCTGTTAAAGTTGTTGCATCGCACATTGCAAATGGAACATCCAATATTGTTGCAAGTGTTTTTGCAAGCAATGTTTTTCCACTACCAGTTGGTCCAACAAGCAAAATATTACTCTTGTCAAGTCTCAAAAAGTTATTATCCTTTGATTTTTTATTATATTCAATTTTTTTGTAATGATTGTATACTGCAACACTCAAAACTTTTTTTGCTTCATCTTGTCCCACAATATATTCATCCAAATGTTTTTTTATTTCCTTTGGAGTGATATCTCTTTTTTTATATGATAGCTTCTTGTCTTCACTATTCAAAATAGTTTCACATATATCAATACAGTCTTCACAAATAAAGGCATTACCCATTGGACTTGCAATAAATTTTTTTATTTCAGGCTGCCCCCTACCACAAAATGAACAGACTATTGATGTTATTTCTTTTTGCACAATTACTCTCCCTTAATCAAAACTCTATCAATCAAATTATATTCTTTTGCTTCTTCACTTGTGAGATAATAATCTCTGTTTGTATCCTGTTCAATCTTTTTGATGGATTGACCTGTTGTTTGAGATAAAATCTTGTTTATGCAATCTCTAGATTTCAAAATTTCATCTGCGACAATTTTGATATCACTAGCTTGCCCACTTGCATTTGTTAGAAGTGGTTGATGAATCATAATCTTGCTATGTTTAAGAGCAAATCTCTTGCCTTTTTGACCACTAGAAAGCAAAACTGCACCCATAGATGCACAAAGGCCAACACATATTGTTGAAACATCACACTTGATATAGTTCATTGTGTCCAAAATAGCAAGCCCTGCATCAATAGATCCACCGGGGCTGTTTATATACAAACATATATCCTTTGTGTTATCTCTACCTTCCAAAAACAATAATTGAGCTATAACAGAATTTGCAACTTCAGTTGTTATTTCTCCACCCAAAAATATTATTCTATCTTCAAGCAATCTAGAATATATATCATAACTTCTTTCTCCATTTGCAACATTGTCCACAACATAAGGTATTAACATAATAAACTCCTAAAAAATTTTTGACTAAATATTGTTTTTTACACTTTGCTTTTGTTTGATTTTTTTCATTAAACAAAAAAAGATAAAACAGGTTTTTCCCATTTTATCTTTTGTAAGTTTTTTTAATGCAATTATATCTTATTGTTCTTTTTTAAGAAATCGAATAGTTTGTTCATAACAATACCATTCGCAATATCGTTCAAAACATGGTCGTGAACATTCTTTTTGAATTCTTCAACAGAAACACCATTGAATTCTGCTTGCTTTGCAATTGCATCTTCAACTTCTTGTTTTTCTATTGTGATATTTTCTTTCTTCAAAATTGCTTCCAAAACAAGTCTTGTCTTAACTGTCTTTTTAGCATCTTCCATTCTTGACTTTTTGAGTTCTTCAACAGTAGTGTTCATATATTTTAGATATCCGTCAAGGTCAAGTCCTTGGTGAGCAAGTCTATGTTCAAAATCGTGAATGAAAGCATCTGCTTGTTCATCAATCATTTCTGCTGGAATGTCAACTTTTGCATTTTCAGTAACCATATTCAAAAGTTTTTCTTCAGCTTCTTGTTCTGCTTTTTGTTCCTTTTGCTTTTTGATTTCTTCTTTTATACTCTTTTTGTATTCTTCCAAAGTGTCAAATTCACTTACTTGTTTTGCAAAGTCATCATTGAGCTCTGGCAAAACCTTTTCTCTAACTTCGTGAACTTTTACTTCAAAAACACATTCCTTGCCAGCGAGATCTTCAGCTGGATATTCTGCTGGGAATGTAACAACAACATTTTTGTCTTCTCCAGCTTTTGTTCCAACGAGTTGGTCTTCAAAACCAGGAATAAATGTTCCACTACCAAGCACAAGTTCATATCCCTTTGCTTCTCCACCGTTGAAAGCTACTCCATCTTTCTTTCCCAAGAAATCAATGATAACTGTGTCGCCATTTTTTGCAGCTCTTTCAACCTTGACCATTCTACCTGCTTTTTCTTGCATTGTTTTGAGTTCTCCATTAACTTCTGCAGCAGTAACTTTTATATCTTGTTTTTCAAGTTCAAGACCTGTGTATTGACCAAGAGTAACTTCTGGATAAACAGCTGTTGTAACTGTCATTGTAACTCCACTTGTTTCTATTTTATCAACTGAAACATTTGGATTTCCAACAACCTCAAGCTTTTCTTTTGTGATGATTTCATCGTAGTATTTATAAAAACTATCATTCAATGCTTCATCATAAAAAACTGTGTCGCCATATTCTCTTTCTATAACTCTTCTTGGCGCTTTGCCTGCTCTGAAGCCTTGAACACGATATTTGTTTTTTGTTTCTTCATAGGCCTTTTGCAAAGCTGATTCCCATTCTTCAGCAGTAATCTTTATTGTTAATTTTACTTTTTTGTCTGCCAAAATTTCTTTTGTGTATTCCATTATAATCTCCTTTTGCCAGTTTAGATTATATCACACAAAATATATTATTGCAATTTGTTTTGCAACTAATCAAAAAATTTTTGTTGTTTTTTGACAAATAATCACTAAATTTTGATTGAATGAGCAAACCAAATATCTTTGAAGGTTCAAACAAAAAAAATCCTTATATATTTTTTCATATTGCACAAAATAGCTTTGAAAAAAGGTGTGATATGAAAAATAGAAAAACTGCAAAAAACAAAATACACAAAAGTCCTGCACTTTATATATCACTTATTGTTATTTGGGCAGTGCTTATGGTGTTTTTTTGGTGGGCTATGTCAAAAAGTTTTGGCAATATTCCATTTTATGAAGGAGCAAAAGTTTCAACATTTGTAAATGTACTTGCAAATATTTTGATAATTCTTAATGCAATTTTTATTTCGTATTTTTGGCTAAACGGTGTTAAGGATTTGATATATGTTGCATGGTATTTTATAAACAAAAAGAGATTACTAAAAAACTACAATGATATTATAAACACAGATGTTTCAAATGAAAATTCAAAAATACTCCTTGTATATTGCACCTGCAATGATTTTGATGAATTTAGTTTAAAAAAGAGTATACAACAAAAATATCACAACTTTGATGTTGTGATTTTGGACGATTCAAAAGACGAAGAGTATATTCAAAAAATTGATGATTTTGCATCTCAAAATAACATAAAGGTTGTGAGAAGAAAAAACAGAGTTGGCTTTAAGGCAGGCAATATAAATCACTATTTGATGTCTAGCGAATGCAAGAAAAAAAACTATGACTACTTTGTTATTTTGGATTCTGACGAAATCATCCCAAGCAACTTTATAACCGAATGTTTAAAATATTTCAATGCAAAAAAGAATATTGGCATTGTGCAAGCAAATCACATTTCTACAAGAAATAGAAACTTGTTTATGAAACTATTTCACTTGGGGGTTAACTCACATTGGCCAACATATCAAACTATGAAGCATTTTTATGGATTCTCAACAATGCTTGGCCATGGAGCTATGATAAAAAATGATTGCTACTACAAGGCAGGAGGCTTTCCAAACTTGGTTGCCGAAGATTTGTGTTTGAGTATTGAAGCAAGAAATTTAAACTATTTGGTTGCCTTTGCACCAAACATAATTTGTTCTGAAGAATATCCTGTTGACTATGTTGCTTTTAAAAAAAGACATTCAAAATGGACACAAGGAAATTTGGAATTTATAAAAAAATATACAAAAAAAATTGCAAAATCAAAAATGCTCTGGTTTGAAAAATTGGACATTGTTCTATTCACATACAATCTGCCATTGACTGCAATTTTTGCTTTTTATATCTTTTTAAACTTGACTATTGCACCAATACTAAAAATAAATTTGGGAATGATATATCCAATTTGGATGATTATTCCAACGGTTATATTCTTTTTTTCTCCAACATTTAATGATATTTTCACTTGGCTTTTCAAGGTT
>CAMOHL010000028.1 GCA_946615295.1 uncultured Clostridia bacterium | reverse complement strand
GCTTGCTACCACTTGATATTTCTATCAAAAGCTCCTGCAAACGAAATTTCAAATGTTTTGTTGCCACAGATGCTCACAGCCACGACATCCATTCTCTTTTGGACACAACATCCTACTATATTTGCAATCATCGCTACTAAAATTTATTATATTTTATTTGAAATAATAAGTCAAACAAATATTGCAAATAAAACAAAAAAAGGGCTTTTGCCCTATTTTATTCTTCATAATCTTTATCACTCAAAATTTCATTTGCAAGCAAATCTGCATTGCTCTGTTTGAGTGAAACCTTGATTTTTTTGAATTGCTTTTTGAGCTCTTTCTTTTTTGCTTTTACATCTTTTTTGTATTCTGCTTTCAATTTTTTGAACTCAGTTTTCAAATCACTTTTTTGCTCTTGATATTCTGTTTTGATTTCTTCTTTCTTTTGCTTTTTTAGTTTGGATTTGAAACTCTTCTGCAAATTTGCTTTGTTTTCCTTTCCCACCAACAGTCTAACAATGTTTTGCCTGTGTGCTATCCAAATTGTAACAAAAATTGCAAATATCAAAATATTCACAAAGAGCAAAGTTGTCAAGTCATTTTCATATATTTGAATGTTTTTGTAACCTTGAATTATACTCATTGATGCAACAATAAACAATGATGCAACAGAGCCATAGTCAAAGAACCACACATACAAGAACCCAACAACAAATGCAACAATCAGCCACAATGGATTTGCAACCATAAACACTCCAAGTGAGGTTGCAACTCCCTTTCCTCCCTTAAACTTATATATAACTGGGAACATATGACCAATTATTGCAAACAGCCCTGCAAAATATATGCCTATGTCTGAATTTAAACCGGTATATTTGAATAGTAACATACCGGCAAGTGAAGCAACAACTCCTTTGAGCATATCCAACAAAAGTGTCAAAAGAGCAAGTTTCACTCCAAAATTTCGAAGCATATTCATTGTGCCAGGATTGCCACTGCCCTTTGTTGTGATGTCTTCTTTTTGTTTTTTGCTAAAAATTCTAGCCCAAGAGATATTTCCAACAAAGTATGCAAAAATTGCTATCGCAATATATTCCAAAACTTTTATAACCAAATTTCACCCCTTATTTGTCGTGTTTGTTGACAAATTCAATCTTTATTGGTGTTCCAGAAAAATCTATATTTCTTCTCAAACAATTTTCCAAATATCTTTGATATGAAAAGTGCACAAGTTCACTTGCATTTGCTTGAATTGTAAACACAGGTGGGTTTGTTGCCGTTTGACTGATAAAGTAAAATTTTAATCGCTTTCCATACTTTGATGGTGGTTGACTTATTGCAACTGCATCTTGCAAAATTTCGTTCAATATGCTGGTTGATATCTTTTTGTTTGCATTTTCATAGGCTTTTAAGACATTTGGCATAATTGTGTTTAATCTTTGACCAGAAAGTGCTGAGACAAAAACAGGAATATAGTAGTCCATAAAGTTGAGTTCTTTGTCCAACTTTTGTTTGTAAAAATCAATTGTGTGTTCATCTTTGCTGACCAAATCCCACTTGTTGATAACAATAACACTTGGCTTGCCTTGTTCCTTTACATATCCAGCAATTCTAATATCCTGATCGCTTAAATCTTGACTGGCATCAAAAACAATAACGACAACATCTGCTCGTCTTATTGCTTCCATGCTTCTCAAAACGGAATAACTTTCAACACTTTCAAGTTCAATTGACCTTTTTCTTCTAATTCCAGCAGTGTCAATCAAAACACACTCTCTGCCTTCATAAACAAAAGGAGTGTCAATTGCATCTCGTGTTGTTCCAGCAACATTAGAAACAACCATTCTGTTGTCTCCCAAAAGTCTATTTGTTATGCTACTTTTGCCTGCATTTGGTTTGCCTACAATTGCAATTTTGATTTTGTCTTGATTCTCTTTGTCTGTTTCTATATCTCCAAAATATGAAACCACCTTGTCAAGCAAATCACCAACACCCTTACTATGTTCACTAGAAATAGGATATGGCTCTCCAAGTCCCAAAGCATAGAACTCATAAATGTTTTCTTCACTGCCATCATCACATTTGTTGACTGCCAAAACAACTGGTTTTTTTATTTTTTTGAGAAGTGTTGCAACTTCTTCATCTTGAGCTGTTAGCCCAGAAATACCATCAACAAGCATAATGATAACATCTGCAAGATCCATTGCTATTTGCACTTGATTGAGAATGTTTTTGTTTACTTCAGTTTTTTCGTGAATATCAATTCCACCAGTGTCAACAAGCCAAAAATTGTGATTTAGCCAATTTGCATCAGCATAAATTCTATCTCTTGTAACTCCCGGTTCATCTTTTACTATACTAATTCTTTTTCCAACGACCTTGTTAAAAAATGTGCTTTTGCCAACATTTGGTCGTCCTACTATTGCTACTATTGGTTTTTTCATAACTTGATTATTTTATCACAAATATATTTTTTTGACAATCTTAATTTATATTATTTATTGCAAGATTTGTTTTTTGGACAAAATTTACAAAAGTTCTTCTTTTTGAAAATTGAATAAATCTCGAAAATAATAACCATTATGATAGCAAAACAAATCAATGAAACAACACCACTCCAAAAACCATGAATCAAAAAATAATTAACAATTCTATAAGCAACAAAAGCAACTGCATAACTCAATAAAAATTGAATAGCAACACCAAGAGCCGTCCATTTTTTGCCAATTTCTTTGACAAGCACACTTATTGTTGACACACATGGAATATATAGAGTTGCAAACACCAAAAATGAAATTGCTGATGCCTTTGTGAGATAAAACACACTCCCTGCGCTCACAATGCTTGTTGCAATTTTGTCAATTGATTCACCCCCGTGGCCATTCAATATGCCAATTGTGCTAACAATAATTTCCTTTGCTACAAACCCACAAAGCAGTGCAGTAACAACCCCGTAACTTTCAAATCCAAGTGGCACAAAAATTGGATAAATCAATTTTGAAATCACACTCAAAATGCTGTCATCTTGATTGTATTGCAATTTTATGTTGCAATTTTGCAATATCCAAACAATGCAAGAAAAAACAAGCAAAATACTCCCTGCTCTTAGCAAAAACTCTTTTATGTTTTGAAAAACATTCTTGACTATTTTTTTTATGCTAGGCACTCTATATGGGGGCATTTCCAAAACAAAATTTTCTTCGCTACTTTTTAGCACTTTTTTGTTTAAAACATAACTGACAAGCATTGCAATCAAAATACCCAACAAATAAAATGAAATAACAACCAAAAACTTGTGATTTGGAAAAAATGCCGATGCAACAACAGCATAAATGGGCAGTTTTGCAGTGCAACTCATATATGGAGTTAGAAGTGCAGTTTTTATTTTATTGTTTTTATTTTCCAAATTTCTGCTTGTAAGTGTTGCTGTTGTGCTACAACCAAATGACATCAAAATTGTAAAAACACTTTTTCCTGAAAGTCCAACCTTTTTTAGATAATCTTCAAAGACAAATGCAATTCTAGACATATAACCACTATCTTCAAGTAGATAAAGTCCCAAATACATCAAAACAATTTGTGGCAAAAATGAAATGATTGCACCAATACTGCCTAGCACTGCTTCAACAAAAAAATTTTGCACAAACAAATTGTTTGTTATTGAACCAATAAAATTTGCAATTGGATTAAAGACATATAACTCATACAAATTTGAAAACCAATCTGTAAAAATTGTGCCAACAGGGCCAAATGTAAAAAAGAATATAACCCCCACTATCACAGCAAAAATTGGAATTGCAAAAAATCTGTTGAGAAAAATTTTATCAATTTTGTGATAACCATATATTCTTTTTGTTTTGCTAACGATATTCAAACTTTCAATGAAATCATATCTTGTTTTCAAAACAAATTGAATTGTTTCGTCATTCTCAAAAATTTGTTTTGCATTGTTCACTTCATTTGAATTTGAGAATTTATCCCACAATCTTTCATCGAGTTCCAAAAGTTTTATCTTGTCAAAATTTGAAAAAATGTTTGTATGTTTTTTATCTTTAAAGTCATTTATAATTTTTTGATATTTTGTATCAAATTTATGTATCAGCATATCAACATAAGGCAATGTTTTGTGAGTGTTTTCTGTGTTATTTGTCAAAATCCAATCAAACATAGATTTCACTTCTTTTCTGTTTTGAGCATTGAGCAAAAAAACTTTTATTCCCAATTCTTGCTCTAACTTTTTTGTGTCTATATATTCATTTTTCTTTTTTAGTTCGTTTGCCATATTGATACATAAAATGGGACAAAATCCCATTTCAATCAATTCCAATGTGAGTATCAAATTTTTCTTTATACAGTTTCCGTCAACAATATTGACTATTGTCAAATCCTTGTTTTTAAGCAAATAATCTCTTGTTACGGCTTCTTCAAATGAAAAACTAGAAAGTGAGTAAGTTCCCGGCAAATCAGTTATGACAGCAACTTCTTTTCCGTTTTGTTTTAGTAACTTTTCCTTGAATTCAACAGTAACCCCATGCCAATTGCCAACATGTTCATTGGTCTTTAAAATAGAATTAAAAAGAGTTGTTTTTCCAGTGTTTGGATTTCCTACCAAAGCAATTTTTTTCATATCACACCACCAAAATTTTTTTTGCAACATCTCTTCTCACAGCAAAGCAATAACCTTTAAGTGAAATTATAAAACTATTTTTTAGTGGTGAAATGGAAAGAATTTGCACCTCTTCACCAACAAGCATTCCAAGTTCAAACAATCTCCTTTTTAGATGGCTATCGCCTTCCACCTTTTTTATTATTGCAATTTCATTTTTTTTGAGGTCGCTCAATTTTTTTTCCATATAATATTCTATTTTTTGAAAAATATATTATTACTCTGCTTGACCAAAAATTTTGAAAAGATTATACACTTTTTATATTGTGATTAAAAATGCTATATATCGGCAAATTCACATATATTCATAAATTCACATTTAGATTGTTTTTGTTGCACAGTAAAAAATATGTAATATATTGTCATAAAATAAAATAAAATTATTTAGGAGATATATGGAAACATCATTTTGTGAATTGAAAGGAAAAGAAGTTATAAACATTGTTGATGGTAAACGGCTTGGTCGAATAATCGACTTGGTTTTTGATACTCGCTATGGCAAAATATTGGGCATTGTTGTTCCAGCATACAACAAGGGGTGGAACATTTTTAAGTCAAGCGATGATATTTTTATACCATTCAACTGCATTTGCAAATTTGGTGATGATGCAATTTTGGTGCAAGTATTTATACAAAAAAATCAATGCAACCCAAAAAAAGGAAAAATTTTGAGAACAACAACTGCAGAAAATCCAATCAACGCTCAATCTATTGATAGCAATCAGCAAAATATGGCTGAAAATATAAGTGCTGTTGAAAACAAAAGTGTTGTACCAAACAATTTTCAAAGCAACTATGACTTTGAACAAAACTACAAAAACTATTATTCAAATCAACAAACTGAACAGAACTATATGATAAATCAATATAACAGCAAGTAAATTGCCATATGTTTTTTTGTTATTCGCATTCAAAAAAACAAAATTCTTTCTTTTTCCAAATAATATATAAAACTCCAAAAAAACTCAAATAAGACATTTATTTTTACTAACACTATTGCCACATTCTGTTTTAAACTATTTTTGTGAAAGATTGGAGTGAATATGATTGTTTATGTTGAATCAGTTATTGTTGACAATATGGTTATAAACTCCTTGATATTGCTACTCACAAAAGACATTTTGAAGACAAAAATCAAAAGGTCAAGATTGATGCTTTCAAGTTTGCTTGGAACTATTGTTGCAATTTTTTCTCCAATGTTTTCAAACATCATAAATTTGCTTATAAAACTTCCACTTGCTATGCTAATGATTATGATTGCATTTTGTCCAAAAACAATAAAAAAAGCTCTTGCAACTTTGCTCGTATTTATGCTAGTAACTTTTGCTTTTGGTGGAGCCCTGCTTGGAGTTTGCGAAATTTTTGGCATAAAATTTTTTTTAAGCAAAACGGTCGAATATGAATATGACTTTCCAATTGGTTTTGTTTTGCTTGTGTGTTATGTAACATATCTATCAGCAAAAAATATTTTAAAATACATATTCAAAAAGCATTCAAACAATTTTTTGTTTGATGTCGTTTTAAAAAACAAACAAAAACAACTTGACTGCATTGCATTTTTGGATAGTGGCAACAAAATTAGCCAAAATGGACAACCCATATCACTAATAAACTTTAAAACATTCAATGCTCTATTCCCTGAAATTTCACTAACAAATATTTTATTAAAGCATAATTTGCCACTCTGCAACATTATATATATTGATATAAAAAGTATTGGAAGTGAAACAAAAAGCATTTTAACTTTTGAGATTGAAAGCTTGACTATCAAACACAATAACAACAATTTTAGAACAATAAAAAATGCTCGACTTGGTCTTTCTCTTGTTGACTTTTCAAAAAACACTGATAGCGACATAATAATATCAAATCAAATTTTAGGAGACAATTATGAACTTGAAATTGATAAAAAAATATCTTAAAAAAATTTTTGAAGGTTCTTTTTTTCTTGATGAAGAAAACATTATTTTGTATTTGTGTGGAAATGAAGCACTTCCAAATCCACTGGACAGTGAAACAGAACTTGAATATATTGAAAAGGCAGAAAATGGTGATGAAGCTGCAAAGAGCAAACTCATCGAGCACAATTTGCGACTTGTGGTTTATATCAGCAAAAAGTTTGCAAACACAAATGTTGACATGGAAGATTTGATAAGTGTTGGCTCTATTGGCCTAATAAAGGCAGTGAATAGTTTCAAGTTGGAAAAAAACATAAAACTTGCAACTTATGCAAGCCGTTGCATTGAAAATGAAATTTTGATGCATTTGAGAAAGGTTAGCAAACAAAAAGTTGAAATAAGTTTGGATGAGCCATTAACCGTTGATGGCGATGGAAACGAACTTGTGTTGGGTGATATTTTGTCTGTTGAAAGTGATTCAGTTACTGCTGACTTGGAAAAATCAACTGAAAAACAACTGCTATGGAAAAGCATTCAAAAGTTGAACAACAAAGAAAAAGAAATTATGATTTTGAGATTTGGTTTGAACTCTGATGAAGAAAAAACACAAAAAGAAGTAGCAGATATTTTAGGTATTAGTCAAAGCTACATAAGTCGAATTGAAAAAAAGATTGTGGGAAAACTAAAAAAAGATTTACTCAAGGCGTATTAGTATAAATTTCACACAAAATATCAAATGGTTTGACATAAAATTCTCAGTATAATAAAATGATATATATCATTGATATATATTATTTTTTTAGGAGATATTTATGAGAGATTTTGAAATTTCAACCGACAGCAACTGCGATTTGTATGCAAATGAAATAAAAGATTTGCAAATATATGTTGGACATTTAAGTTACACAATGAGCAAGGGAAATGACCTTGATGAGTATTTGGACAAATTTACTGAATATTCTCAATATGTAGATTTTTACAACAAAATAAGAAATGGCTATGTGGCAAAAACTTCTATTTTGAGTTTGCAAGCACATATAGATTTGTTTACTGAAATGGCAAAAAAGGGGATAAAAAAAGTTTTGCACATTGCACAATCTGATGGATTGAGTCCAACAATAGACAATGCAAACAGAGCAATTGAAATGGTAAAAGAAGAATATCCAGACATTGACTATGTTGCAATAGAGAGCAAAACAACAACAATTGGAGAGGGATTGCTTGTTAAGGTTGCTTGCCAGATGAGAGATGAAGGCAAAGATAGACAAGAAGTTATTGATTTTATTCAAGCAAACAAATGCAAAGTTCAACATATTGTTATGGTTGATGACTTAACTTGCCTAAAAAGAGGTGGAAGAATAAGTGGACCAAAAGCAATGATTGCAACAATGTTAAACATAAAGCCAATCATAGAATTTGGAATGAATGGAAAACTTGATGTCTACAGAAAAGAAATGGGCATAAAAAAAGCCTTGAATGGTATGGTTCAAGAATTCAAATCTCACACACTAAACAAGGAGTTTCCACTCGCATATATAATTCACTGCGATAATGAACAAAGAGCAAACGAGTTGCAACAAATGGTTTTTGATGCAACTGGTATTAAACCAGAATTGAGAATTATGGGACCAATCATTGGTGCTCATGTTGGACCTGGTGGTGTTGCAATAGCATTTTTGAGCAACGAAGATAGACCTTTTTAACACCGATTGCATTTACTGTTGCTTATAATTTTAAAATGGAAAATATTTTATAATTTATTTAAAAAAATAGTAATGAACATTTGTCCATTACTATTTTTTATCCGTAAATATGTCTGCCTTTTTCTCTCAAAAGTTCTTTTTGCTTTATACTTTCTCTTTTGTCATAGAGTTTTTTACCCTTGGCAAGAGCAATTTCAA
>CAMOHL010000027.1 GCA_946615295.1 uncultured Clostridia bacterium | reverse complement strand
TATCAATGTTGCATCAGCAAATGAAAACTTGCATGTAACACTTAAAAACAACACTTTCTCAACTGGTTGGTGTGCTATTCAATCTTGGTCAGCTGGTGCTACATTTGATATTTTAGGTGGAACACTAGAAGGAATCAATGATAAAACATATAATGCTGATGGTTGGAATGATTTCTCTACAATTGTTTTAAATAAAGACGCAACAAATAATACTTGGAATTTTAAGAATGTAACAATAAAAGCAAGTGCTACAACTGGTAATAAACAAACTTTATTATCAAACAGAACAACTGGTTCAGTAATAAATTTTGAAAATTGTATTTTTATTGTAAATGATACAGAATTGAATAATGTGCAAGATATAATAAACAATTTCCACATTTCAAAAATACCAAGTTCAGTTAAATTTGATGGTGTCGAAACAATTCGACAAGTAGATGCTTATTATACTAATGCAGCAGCTAATTATGCAAATGGAGATATAACCTCTGCTAGTCCTGCCAATGAAATGAATACTTATTTTGAATATCCATTTACAAATGGTTGGCTTGCAAGTGGCGAAGGTGTAAAATTATTAAGTGATGTTGAGTTAAACTCAGATATAACATTACAAATGACATCAGGTTCAATTTATTTGATATTCAACGGACACACTATTAATGGTGGAAAAATTATTCTTCAGGGAACAGCAAGTGTTATTTCAGAAAATGGAAATATGGCTAGTTTGTTTGCTGGAAATGTTACAGTAACAAATAACCAAGATGGAAGTTACACATATTCTTTGGCAGCATAATAATTAAATTGCTTATAATTTGTAAAATAAAAAAGCCTTTATAATTCAAAGGCTTTTTTTGTGTAAAAATAAAAAAAATAACTAAAATAAAATTATGTAAATACACAAAAAAATAATGTATATACACACACTATATATGTTAATTTATATATTTTTAGTATTGACAATTCAATTTCAATATCGTATAATATATTCAATAAAGGAGAAATTATGAAGAGATTTTTGGTATTTGTTATAATTAGCATTATAACTCTTGGAATTGGCTTCACTGTTTTTAGATTTATGTCAAAAGACGAAATTCTCTATGTTACTCAAACTGTGTTTGAAGTTAACAGTGGAGAAAACATAAAACTAGACATTGTAAAAGAAAATTTGAAGTCAAACACAACAATCACAGCCGAGAGCAACAATGATTCTATCGTTGAAAAGGTTGATGATTTTGAATTCAAAGCAAAAAATGGTGGAACAACAACCATCACTGTTACAAGCAACAAAACAAACTTTATGCCTGTAACAATCCAAATCACTGTTGGTGATGGAAAATTGTCAACACCATTCTACATCAAAGATGCAGAAGCACTCAAAAAGATTGGTAGTGAACAAGTGTCTGGAGGAGAAACATATATCTATCCTTTGACAAGCAACTATAAACTCACTGCTGATTTTGAACTTGGTGATGAAACTTGGACTCCAATTGGAGCAAACAGCGATGTTGGTTTCACTGGAACATTTGATTTCAATGGGCACAGAATTTCTAATCTAAACATCACATCAGCAACAAATGGCTTTGCTGGACTATTTGCAACAGTTGGCAATGGTGGATACATTAAGGGTGCAAACATATTCAATTCTGCAATTTCTGCAAATGCAAACTATTG
The DNA here is from genome assembly GCA_946615295.1 of uncultured Clostridia bacterium. GTDB lineage: Bacteria > Bacillota > Clostridia > Christensenellales > UBA1242 > UBA9845. The sequence continues at coordinate 6,832 of CAMOHL010000027.1, read as the reverse complement.
TGGAACAGTTGCAGGTGTAAACTATGGAAGAATTGAAGCAGGTGTTATCACAAATGCAAGCATTGAAGACAACCTCGAAAATGCTTATGTTGGTGGAGTTGTTGGTCTCAATCATGGAACAATAACAAAAACAACAATTGTAAACGACATTTCAAAAAGCATTTCTGCAAGAGGAAATGGAAGTGTTGCTGGTGGTATTGCTGGAGCATCAGTTCTCAAAACACTCAACGATTCAGTTTCTATCACAAGATGTTCAGCAGAAACTTCTTTGACTGCAGTTAAGGCAGTTGGTGGAATTGTTGGAGAAAATGCTGGCGCAGTTGTTGAAAACTGCTATGCAGGTGCACTTGACACTAATTATGTTATTTCAGCTGGTGTAGCAACAGCAGGTGGAATTGTTGGTTTGAATAGATATGTTATCATTAGCAGCTCATCTCCAATAAAGTCATATGTTTGCGACACATATTCAGTTATGAATTTTGTCAATGCAAACAACAATCTTGTTGGTGGAATTGTTGGAACAAACGACAATTTTGATGCTGATGTAAACTATAACAGATTGTTTGGAAACTACTATAGTGGTGAAATAAACAATGGAATCAATCCTATTGGTTCAAATCCAAGAATTGCAACAAGCACTGAACTTGGAATTTATACAAAAAATACTGCTGATTTAAAACAAAGATCAACATACTTTTCATTTGAAGATAGAGGAATGAATTTGTATTGGCAATTTGATGAAGGTGTTTGGACAATTGCAGAAGACTCATTGCCAACATTGTCATTTGACATCAACTATGTTTCATCAAGAGCTATGAATTATACTTCTGCAAATGAAATTGACAACAACAATTTTGTTTCAGTTTTGTCAACAACAGAAGATATTCAAACTCCATACAAACTCACACAAGATATCGTATTAAAATCTGCAGAAGGTTTCACTCCATTTGAATTCAATGGAAAATTATATTCTCCACTTGATGAAGATGGCAACCCATTGTTCAAAATTATTTTGATTATTAACACTCCAGAAGGTGTTAAAGATGGAGTTGCTGCTATATTCAGCAAACTTGGAGCAAATGCACAACTAACAAACATAAAAGTTGAAGTGCAAATAAACACAATTTTGGATGCCGACCATATTTCTGCTATTGCTGGAATAAATGAAGGTGTCTTGGATAACTGTTCTGCAACAGGAACAATCACAACTGAAAAGGCAAGTGAAAAGATTTATATTGCTGGTTTGGTTGCTGAAAATTTGGGAACACTCAACAATTGTAAATCAGCTGTTGCAATAAATTATGACAAAACTCCAAACTTGTTGTATGTTGGTGGAATTGTTGCTTACAACACAAACACAATTCAAAATTCAACAAACAATGGAAACATAACAACAAACAGCAGCACAGAAGCATATATTGGTGGTGTTGTTGGATACTCATCTGGTGCAATTTTGAAATCTGCAAACCATGGAAGCATCACAGGTAACATCAATGCAAACAATTCATATTTTGGTGGAATTGCTGGAATTTTGGCTCAAAATGCAAATGCTAGAATGAACTATTGTGGAAGCTATGGCGAAATCAAGGGTTCAAATGTTGGTGGACTTGTTGGAATTTCTATGGGAGCTATCAACAACTGCTATTCAAGTGCATCAATAACTGGTGTCAAAATTGGTGGTCTTGCTTACAACATAAAACAAGGAACAGAAACAAATCCATCATATATGAGCAACTGTATGACAGATGGCTCTCAATTGTATGGTGAAAACAGCAACAGTGTTGTTTGTGGTGTCGTTTATCAAATTGATGTTATTGAATCACACTTGGCATACTGCCACAAAATATTCTCTTCTTCAAAGTTTAGTGGAGAAGGAAAGTTCTACTACGAATCTTCTTCAAATATTAGAGGAAAGAGCTCTTGGGGACAAGCGTCATATATTGATGAAAACGCATTCAACAATTCAATCCATGTTGAAAGAGCAGGAAACATTGAAAGACAAAATGCAAACTTTGACACATTGACTTGGGAAACTTGGACAGAATGGAGTATGTGGTTGAAGGGAAAGCATGATATCACAGTAACAGAAGAACAAGCAAAGGGTAGCGACGGCTACAAAACATTCACAGAAAACAACTATAATGTTACCGACTGGGAATTTGAAATTGGCGAATATCCAATGCTTAAAAATGTTGCAAAATAGATAACAAAAAAACTTCCAAACGGAAGTTTTTTTTGTGCTTTTTTAATTTTGAAATTTCGCTTTTTATCAATATAATACTTATAATGATTGTAGATTATATGTTTTTGCTTTTATTATACAACAATTATAAGAATTTGTGTATTTTATTTACTAAAACATATTTGGATTTTGTGGAGAAGTTGGTTCATTTTTGTCTTTTATTTCAGCGACCAAAGTTTCAGTTGTTAGAAGTGTTCCTGCAACACTTGTTGCATTTTGAATTGCAGACCTTGTTACTTTTGTTGGGTCAACAATTCCTGCTTTTATCATATCTACATATTGTTCGTTTAAAGCATCATATCCATAGTTTTTTTGATTTTTGTTTTCTATGTTGTATATAATAACTCCACCATCAACACCGCTGTTTTCTGCAATTTGTCTTATTGGACTTTCAAGTGCCTTCAAAACAATTTCTGCACCTGTTTTTTCATCTCCAACGAGAGTTTCAATATAGTTTTTTAGGGCAGGTTTTGTCTGTAAAAGTGCAATTCCACCACCAGCAACAATTCCTTCTTCACTTGCTGCTTTTGTTGCACTAAGGGCATCTTCTATTCTCAACTTCTTTTCTTTCATTTCAACTTCTGTTGCACAGCCAACACTAATCACAGCCACACCACCAGAAAGTTTTGCAAGTCTTTCAACAAGTTTTTCTTTGTCAAAATCACTTGTTGTGTTTTCAATTTGTGCTTTGATAATTTGTTTTCTATCTTCAAGAGCAGTTTTTTCGCCAAATCCATCAACAATTGTTGTTGAATCTTTTGTAACTTTTACAGTTTTTGCTCTTCCAAGCATTTCAAGAGTTGTTTCAGCAAGGTTCAATCCCTTTTCTTCACTCACAACAGTAGCACCTGTCAAAATTGCAATATCTTCCAAAATTTCCTTTCTTTTGTCGCCATAGCTTGGAGCTTTTACGGCAACACAGTTGAATGTGCCTCTCAACTTGTTCACAATCAAAGTTGTTAGTGCTTCACCTTCAATGTCATCAGCAACAATCAAAAGTTTTAGTCCTTGCTTTACAACTTGTTCAAGTATTGGCAAAATTTCTTGAACATTGCTTATTTTTTTATCAGTCAACAAAACATAGCAATCGTTGAGTTCAGCTTCCATTTTTTCCATATTTGTACTCATATATGGGCTCAAATATCCCCTGTCAAATTGCATACCTGCAGAAATTTTTAGGGTAGTGTCAATTGTTTTGCCTTCTTCAACGGTTATAACTCCATCTTTTCCAACCTTTTCAAATGCTGTTGCAATCAACTTTCCAATTTCATTGTCGCCAGCACTTATTGATGCAACTTGTTCAATTTCATCTTTGCCTTCAACAGGGATACTTTGCTTTTTCAACTCTTCAACAACAACATCTGTTGCTTTTGTTATGCCCTTTTTTAGCATAATTGGATTTGCACCAGCTTCAAAATTTTTTATTCCTTCATGAATGATTGCTTGTGCCAAAACAGCACTTGTTGTTGTTCCATCTCCTGCAACATCATTTGTTTTTATGCTAACTTGTTTTAGCAAACTTGCTCCCATATTTTCAAAAGGGTCTTCAAGTTCAATGTCTTTTGCAATGGTAACACCATCATTGGTGATTAGAGGAGTGTCATATTGTCTATCCAAAACAACATTCTTACCCTTTGGACCAATGGTTATCTTAACAGTGTTTGCAACGGCATCAACACCTGCTTGCAATTTTTTTCTTGCTTCTTCTCCAAAAATAATTTTCTTTGCCATAAAATCTCCTATTCAATAACAGCAAGTATATCAGCTTGCTTAACAATAACATATTTTTTGTCTTCTATTTTCACTTCAGTTCCAGCATATTTTGAATACAAAACTTTGTCGCCAACTTTGACGAGCATTTTGACTTCATATCCGTCAACAAAGCCACCCTCTCCAACAGCAACAACTTTTGCATAACTTGGTTTTTCTTGTGCTGTTGTTGGCAATAAAATGCCACTTGAAGTTTTTTCTTCTGCCTCTAGTTGTTCGAGAACAACCTTGTCTAACAATGGTTTAATTGTCATAATAAATCTCCTTAATATTGTTATTATATACCAAACAAAAAAATTTGTTAAACAATATATATCAAAGTTATTTAACAAATTTCAATTTCGGCTAGCATATATATAGTTTATAAATTATTGTTTGGAAGGTCAAGTTTTTATGCCAATAATTCAAGTTGGAAATGGTTATATCTACAAAAAAAATGTAAAAAAAACGAAGAAAAACAAAATATTTGTAACCTTTGTTTTTGTTATGGTTTTGTCAGTTGCAATAGTAGGGGGCTATCTATTAACAACAAACTTGAACATTTTTTCTTTTTTCAAATTAAACAAATATATGATATACAATAGCAAAACTTATTATTTTTTAAGTTTGGAAAGAGCAGATAGTTATTCAAGTGTAAATATGAACATAAGTGAAGTTCAAAATCAAGGTGGGGCAGGGTTTGTTTATAGCAAAGATAACAACTTATATGTGATAGCATCTGCCTACAATTCAAAAGCTGATATAGAGAAAGTTGTTTCAAACAATATTGATTTTGATTGTGAAATTGTAGAAGTTAAGTTTGACAGGTTGATTGTTTCGGCTGAATTCACAAATGAACAAATAAAAACACTTAAATATTCTTTGGAAATTGTTGATAGGTTTTTTGAAACAATGAATGATATTGTTGTTTCTTTTGACAAAAAGGAAATTTTGGCTGTCGAAGCAAAAAACAAAATGCAATTGTTTAAGGAAAAATGTCAAATAGACAAAGAAAACCTTTCAAAACAGTTCAAAAACAATAGTTCAGCTGTTGTTACTTATGTTAATATATATTTAAGCGAAGTTATTTCAAACCTTTCAGCTCTCGTATTGAGTCAAAACTTATCCTGCGACATAAAATATACGATTGTAAATTCACTTGTCAGTTTTGAAAAACTTCAAAAAGATATAAGGAAATGATATGAGTTTAATCAAGACAATAGTTAACAATTTTGTAAAGAAAAAAGAAGCACAAACAGAAGTAAGTGTTGATGAAAGCATAAAAAAATATGATGGCATAGACACAACAAGTTTGGTGGTGTATGCTCCAAAAGATATTTTGGAACTAAACAAAGTCATAGATTGTGTGGCAGGTGGTCAAACAATAATCATCAATTTTGCGAGTGTAAAAAAATCACAATATCAAAGCATTGTTGACTATTTGAGTGGGGCCCTATATGCAATAAGGGCAAAAATATCAAGACTAGAAAATCAACTCTATGTCATAATGCCAAAGTCTGTGAAACTTGCAACATTGTAATAAAATTTGTTATTTATTTGTAAAATGTAATTTATATGATATAATAATAATATGAAAATATTGAAAACATATCTTAAAAATTATTGGTGGAAGTTAATCATAATTATAGTGGTTTTGTTTGCCGACCTACTCACAAAGGCATTGATTGTTAGATTTGATGAAGGTGGAAACTTAATTTCGTTTGAAACAAGTTTGATAGGCAATTTTTTGGTTATCACACCAGCAACAAACACGGGGGCAGGGTTCTCTCTTTTTGCTGGCAAGCAGTTGCTACTAATTATTTCAACAATAATATTTTTACTTGTTTTGATTGCTTTTGATTTCATAAACAAAAAAAGGTCATTGTTATATGGATTTGCAACAGGACTAATTTTGGCAGGAGCTGTCGGAAATTTGATTGATAGAATTGCATTTGGTTTTGTTAGAGATTTTGTCTATTTCAAGTTTATAAATTTTCCAGTGTTTAACATTGCAGATATCTCACTCACAATTGGTGTTGCTTTGCTTTTTCTTTATATGATATTTACATCAGTCAAAGAAAGAAAGCAGGCAGTAAAAACAGATTGCGAAAATTTTGTAAAAAACGAAGAAGAAAATAGTAATATTGATATAAAATCTCAAGTTGAAAATTATTCAAAAAGTTCGAAAAAAGAAGAAAAAGGAATAGATGATGCAAAAGATAATAGTTGAAGAAAATGAAAACAAAAGGTTAGATATTTTTTTGACTGAAAAGTTAGATATGACTAGAAGTGCAATAAAAAATCTTTTGGACGAAAACAAAATAAAAGTCAATCAAAAATTTGTGAAGGCAGGATACAAAGTCTCAAAAAATGATTGTATTGAGATTGAAAGTTTAGAAAAACACGAACTCACTGCAAACCCAGAAAATATTGACATTGATGTTGTGTATGAAGATGATGACCTTGTTGTTATAAACAAACCACAGGGAATGGTTGTTCATCCAGCTGTCGGAAATTATAGTGGCACCCTTGTCAATGCACTCACATATAGATATGGAACATTGAGTGGTGTTAATGGTAGTTTTAGACCAGGCATTGTGCATAGGCTAGACAAAGATACAAGTGGGCTTTTGATTGTTGCAAAAAATGACAAAGCACATTTGGAACTTGCAAGGCAAATTCAAACAAAAGAATGCAAAAGGCACTATATGGCTGTTGTTGAAGGCAATTTGAAGCAAGATAGTGGTGAGATAATCACAAACATTGCAAGAAGCAACAAAAACAGGCAAATGATGGATGTTTGTTTTGATGGTAGAGGAAAAGAGGCAATAACAAAATTTG
>CAMOHL010000026.1 GCA_946615295.1 uncultured Clostridia bacterium | reverse complement strand
CATTTGAAATTTCGTTTGCAGGAGCTTTTGATAGAAATATCAAGTGGTAGCAAGCCCACACAAAGCTTAAGATGAGTGGTTACCTTTTGGTAGCAATTAGGGTGGTATCGCGATTTCAAGTCGTCCCTTACAATATTTTTGTAATGGTCGGCTTTTTTGTTTGACCAAATAGGAGTATTATGAAAGAGAAAATTAAAAACTTAAAAATTGAATTTGATAATCTTGTTCAAAACACGAATGAAAAAATTGATGATTTGAAAGTTGCTTTTTTGGGAAAGAAGGGAAAAATAACAGAACTCTTGCAAGGACTAAAAAATGTTCCAAATGAAGAAAAAAGAGAAGCTGGAATTTCCATAAACAATTTTAAGGAATATGTTGAAAACAAAATTGACGAACTTGAAAAAATTTACAAACAAAAAGAACTAGAAAAAGAAATCAATTCAGCAGAAAAAATTGATATAACAGTTCCTTCAAACAACAAACTTGGAAGTTTGCATCCAATAACAATTGTTCAAAAAGAAGTTGAAGAGATATTCAAAAGTATGGGATTTATGGTTGAAGATGGCAATGAAATTGAAACCGAATTCAACAATTTTGATGCCGTAAATGTTCCAAGAAATCATCCAGCCAGAGATATGCAAGACACTTTTTGGCTTGACAATGGTGAAGTTTTAAAAACTCAAACAAGTGCAGGTCAAAACAGAATTTTGAGAAAATATGGCGCACCTTGCAGAGTAATTTTTCCAGGTAGATGCTTTAGAAATGAAAGTGTTGATGCAAGCCACGAAAACACATTCTTTCAACTTGAAGGTATGATGGTTGGCAAGGATATCAATGTTGCAAATCTCATCTACTTTATGAAAACAATGCTTTCAAAAGTTCTAAAAAAAGATGTTGATGTTAGACTTAGACCAGGATTTTTCCCATTCACCGAACCTAGTTTTGAACTTGATGTAACTTGTCCATTCTGTGGTGGAAAGGGTTGTCCAACCTGCAAACAAGGTGGTTGGATTGAGTTGTGTCCTTGTGGAATGATTCATCCAGAAGTTTTGAGGATGGGTGGAGTTGACACAACAAAATATCAAGGTTTTGCATTTGGACTTGGTCTAACACGACTTGCAATGATGAAATATAACATAAAGGAAATTAGAATGCTCAACAGTGGCAATATACCATTTTTGAGCCAAACTAAAACAAGGTAGGTTGAATTATGAAAATAAGTTTAAATTGGATTAGTGATTTTGTTGACCTTGAAGATGTGGACTACAAGGAACTTATAAGAAAATTTACATTGGCAACTGCCGAAGTTGAAGATGTTTATGAACTTGGAAAAGATGTTGAAGGCATTATTGTTGCAAAAGTTGTTTCTTGTGAAAAACATCCAAACAGCAATCATCTTCACATTTTGAAAGTTGACACAGGCAGTGAAGTTGTTGACTGTGTTTGTGGTGCACCAAATGTAAGAGAAGATATGCTTGTTGCTTTTGCACCAGTTGGAGCAAAAGTTGTTGGTGGAGAAATAAAGGAAACAACAGTTGCAGGATATCCTTCAAAGGGTATGTGTTGCAGTAAGGAAGAACTTGGACTTGCTGAAAAGAGCGATGGTATTTGGGAAATTCAAGACGACCTTAAACTTGGCACTGACCTAAAAACTGTCTATGACATTGAAGATACAATTTTTGAAATTGACAACAAGAGTTTGACCAACAGACCAGACCTTTGGGGACACTATGGAATTGCAAGAGAAATTGCAGTTTTGCTCAATAGACCTCTCAAGAACATTGTTGTTGACGATTTGAGTTACTATTCTCAAATGGACAAAATACCTGTTGAAATTTATAGTGAAAATTGCTATAGATATAGTTGCATCAAACTTGCAAACATAACAAAAAAGATTAGCCCAGAAAGTGTGCAAATTAGACTCTATTATTGTGGTATGAGACCAATCAACTTGATGGCAGACCTTACAAACTATATCATGCTTGAACTTGGTCAACCAATGCATGCTTTTGATGGAAATGCTGGCAACAAAATTGAAGTTAGAGAAAACACAAAGCCATACGAATTCACAACATTAGACAATCAAAAAAGAACTCTTGATGCTGGAACAATGCTTATTTGCAATGAAAAAGAGCCAATGTGTATTGCAGGTGTTATGGGTGGACTTGATAGTGAAATTACTGAAGATAGTGATAGTGTAATTTTGGAAAGTGCTTGTTTTGATAGTGCAAGCATAAGAAAAACTGCAATTGCACTTGGACTTAGAAGTGAAGCAAGCAATAGATACGAAAAAAGTTTGGACCCAGAGATGACAACAACTGCAATTGGAAGATATATTCATATTTTGAGATATGTTGACCCAGCAGTTAGAGTTGTTACAGGTCTTGCAGATGTATATGCAAAAAAATATGAAAAAAGAGTTATTTCAACAACTCCTGATTTCATAAACCACTATGTTGGAATAAATCTTTCAACTGAATTTATAAAAAACACACTCACAAGTCTTGGATTTGTTGTCAAAAACGATGGTTTCAATTTGCAAATAGAAGTGCCATCATATAGAGCAACAAAAGATGTTACAATTCCTGTTGACATTGTTGAAGAAGTTGCAAGAATTTATGGCTATGACAACATAAAGCCAGAACCTGTTAAGGAACTTGTTGAACCTGTTGAGCAGAGCAAAGAACATTTGATGGAATATAACATAAAGCTTTGCCTTGCAGAAAAGTTTGGACTTAATGAAACACATAGTTATATATGGGAAGATGAACAATCAAACAAAGAACTTGGAATTGAAACAACAAGTTATGTTACTATTTTGAATAGTATTGTTAAAGAAAACAACAAAATTAGAAGTGAAATTCTTCCAAGTCTATTGAAAGTTGTCAATCAAAACAAAAATTTGCTTGATGACTTTGGAACATTTGAAATTGGCAGAATTGTTGACGAACTCGATGCAAAAAAAGAAGTTGTTGAAAAGAAGCACCTTGGAATTGCAATTTATAGTTTGACAAAAACAGAAAAAGAACTATATTTTGAAGTTAAAGAAATTGTTGAACATATAGCTCAAGAGTTTTTGAACAAGGCAGTATCATTCAAAATGAGAAAGCAAAATAGAAGTTATGTTCATCCAATAAACAATGCAGACATTTTGATTGACGACAAGAATGTTGGATTTATTGGAATATTGCATCCAACAACAAAAAATGCAATCAACAAAAAGTCAGCAGTTGCAGTTTGTGAAATTGACTTCACAAAACTTGCTAATATTGAAGAAGAAAAAGTTTTGGTAAAAATGCCAAGCAAATATCAAGCAACAACACTCGATTTCAATTTTGTTATGGATAAAGAAGTTGCCTATGGCGAAACAGTTGAAAATCTAAAAAAGATAGACACAAATCTTTCTTATGATATTTCTTTAAAAGATATCTACACCGACAACAATTTGTTCTCAAACAAAAAGAGTGTAACTTATACTGTAAAACTTTGGAGTGATGACCACACATTGACTGGCGAAGAAATTGAAAAGTTCCACAAAGATTTTATTCAAAATGCAGAAATTTTTGGATATAAATTGAGATACTAAAAAAAGACACATATTGAGATCCAATATGTGTTTTTTTATGCTTAAACTAAAATATTGTTATACATAAAAATCTAAAGAAGTAACTAAATACCTTGCTCAATTAAAATAGATATTAAAATTATTAAGTTATAAAAAATAAGTTTTCATAAAATTGTCAATAATTGTAAAATGATGTATAATAAAGTCGAGATAAAAAAAGGAAGTAATATGCAAGAATTTGATGTTTGTGTTATTGGTGCAGGAGCAAGTGGAACAGTTTGTGCTATTGAACTCGCAAAGCAAAACAAAAGAGTTTGTTTGATTGATAGATTTGATTTGCCAGCAAAAAAATTGCTGGTTACAGGTAATGGCAGATGTAACCTTACAAACAAAAATATGAGCAGTGAGTTTTACAATCAAAATATAGATGGCTACTTGAACAGGTTTAATCAATTTGACACAATAGAATTGTTTGAAAGGTATGGACTGGATACTTATTTTGATGAAGAAGGAAGATGTTATCCAATTTCTAATTCAGCAAAAACAGTTCAATTTTTGCTTATCAATCAAATAAAAAAACTAGGCATTGATTTTGTTCAAGATGAAGTTGTAGACATAAATTTTGAAAATGAAACTTATAGTATTTTGACGGAACAAAACAAAAGTATAAAATCAAAAGCGGTTGTTTTGGCTTGTGGGATAAATAATTTTTCAAATACAGTATTACAAAAATTTGATATTGACACAAAAAAAATTGTGCCTTCTCTTGTTGCATTAAAAACAGTTGAAAACACAAAAAAATTGTCTGGACAAAGAGTTTCTAATGTTTGTATAACGGCAAATATCAATGGAAATACAAAAACTGAAAATGGCGAAATTTTGTTTAAGGATAATGGTATTAGTGGAATTTGTGTTTTTAACTTATCTGCATTTTTTGCAAAAAATAAAGAATTTTTGGGTAAAATTTGCATAAATTTGCTTCCAAAACTGCAAAAAAATGAAATTTTTGAAAATATAACTAAAAAAATGAACATATTTGAAGATATGAATGATTTGCTTCAAAGTTTGTTTTCAAAACAACTTGCAAGCGAAATTTTGAATAGGGCAGACATAAAAAATGAATATAAAAATATTAACAAAAATGACATACAAAAAATAGTTGACATAATCACCAATTTTGAATTTAATATAAATGGCTATTATGACAACAATCAAGTTTTGAGTGGTGGCGCTGACCTTTTGTGTTTGACGGAAAACTTGGAGAGTAAAAAACAGAAGAACCTTTTTGTTTGTGGCGAGCTTTGTGATGTTGATGGCATTTGTGGTGGCTACAATTTGCAATGGGCTTGGACTAGTGCAATTATTGTTGCGAAAAAGTTGGCTGATTGAAATTGATTGTTGATATGCAAAAAAGTTTTATGGCATATTATATTTTGGCTAGTTGAAATATATGTTTATAAAAAATAAAGGGAGAAATATTATGGATTTATTGATTCTTGCAGGCGGTGCTGGTAGTAGATTTGGTGGACCAAAACAATTTGAGCCTATTGATGACAATGGCAATTTCATTATGGACTATTCTATTTTTGATGCAGTAGAAGCTGGTTTTGATAGGGTTGTTTTGTTGACAAACATTGAGTATAAAACTCTTGTTGAAGAAACTTTGCAAAAGAGATTGGCTGGAAAAGTAGATTTTGAAGTTGTTTATCAAAACAAGGACTATGCAGAAAAAAAGTATGGAATAAAAAGAGATAAGCCACTTGGAACGGGATTTTCAATTTTGGAAACAAAGGGTTATATCAAAAACAATTTTTGTATGATTAATGCAGATGATTTTTATGGCAAAGAATCATTCAAAATTGCTTTCGATTGTCTAACTAAACTTGATTGTCAAAAATCAGATTTTGCAATTGTTGGATATGAACTAAAAAACACGATGAGTGAAAAAGGCTCCGTAAAAAGAGGAATATGCAAATCTGAAAACGGATTTATCACAAAAATAATTGAAAGCAAGGCAGAATTTGCTGATGACAAAATTGTTGTAAGAGAGCTTGAAAGCGAAAAACAATATGAAGTTGAGCCAAATATTCTTGTGTCTATGAATATGCTTTGCTTAACTCCAAAAATATTTGAACATCTAACTGTCGATTTTGAAAAGTTTTGTGAAAGTGAAGATAATTTGAGAAATAAAGAATTGCTTATTCCAGACACACTTGATAGGCTTATTCAAGATGGCATATCAAAAATAAAACTTGTTTCAACAACTGCAAAATGGATTGGCATGACTTATAGAGAAGACAAACCTTTTGTTGTAGATGGAATAAAAGAATTGGTAGATAAAGGTCAATATCCAAACAATTTGTGGAATAACTAAAAAAATGCAACAAATTTTGTTGCTTTTTTTGTAGTTAAAAACGAGCAAAAGAAAAAAACGACTGATAAAAATTTAAAATATTAAAGAACAAAATTGACAAAATAAAACAAAAAAGATAATTTGTAAAAACAAATAGAACAAACATAAGAAGATACTTGTAAAAAAGATGAATTAAAAAAGCAAGTATGTTATTGTTAAAATTTTAGTAATTTCGTTTTTTGTGATATAATAAAAATATGAGAGTTGATAATGTTGATTTTTTCAATTTGCCAGCAAAGGAACTTGCTCCAAAACTTTTAGGAATGACACTGTGTAGAAATATTGATGGGAAAATTGTCAAAGCAAAGATTTTGGAAGTTGAAGCATATTGTGGGCAAACTGACACTGCTTGCCATTCCAGCAAAGGTAAAACTGCTCGAAATAAAACCATGTGGGAAGATGGTGGCAAAATATATGTTTATCTTTGTTATGGATTGCATTATATGTTCAACATTGTTTGTGCAGGCAGTTCACCTGAAGCAGTGCTTGTTAGAGCTGTTGAAAATTTTAAGGGGCCTGGAGTTTTGACAAAAAATCTTTTGATAGACAAATCTTTTGATGGCGAAGACATCAAAACAAGCAATAGAATTTGGATTGAAACTGAGGATGGCGATTTTGAAAATATTGATAAAAATTGTTTAAATTTGCAAAAAAATAACAAAAAAATAGCAAAAAATTCAAAAAAAATAGCAAAAATCATCAAAACTGCCCGAATTGGCATTGATTATGCCAGCAAAAAAGATAGAGAAGCAAAGCTGAGATTTTTGCTTGAAGAATAAAGGAGTTTGTGTTTATGATACATTCACTTGCAGGTGGAAAAATAAAGGAATATAAAATTGTTGATTTGGCAAAGCTTGAATTTGAAAACAATTTGGGAGAATATTTTTTGTATATAAGTGAAATTAAAGATTTGAAAGAAAACGATTTTGTGCTTGCACCCTTTGGAGTTATTGATGAACCAAAAAAAGCAAAAGTTATAAAACTTGACAAAAACATAAACACTCAAAATATTTCCATAAAAGTTGATAGATTAAAAAAGATTTTCAAAAAAATATAATTACTTTTTGTTTGCCTATTGTGCGACTTTTTTAAGTAACATTTCCATTGTTTTATTCATAGTATGTAGAGAACAAAGGAGGAAAAAAGTATGTGTAATAGGTTTTTTTATGTTCCAAGAAATTGTTGTTGTAACAGAAACTTCACACAAGTTATTGGAATAACAGGTCCAGCAGGTCAAAGAGGACCTACAGGTCCAACCGGTCCAACTGGAATTATTGGTCCTACAGGAGCCACAGGCCCTATTGGTCCAACTGGTCCTACAGGAGCAACTGGTCCAATCGGTGAAATTGGCCCAACCGGTGCAACTGGAGTTACAGGAGCAACCGGAGCAACTGGAGCAACCGGTGCAACTGGAGCAACCGGAGCAACAGGAGCAACCGGTGCAGATGGATTAACTCCAACCCTCACAATTGGAACAGTAACAACGGGAACGACTGCTGACGCATCAATCACAGGAACAGCACCAAACTTTGTGCTTAATCTTGTTTTGCCGGTGGCACCATAATCGAAACAATAAAAAATGCACTTTTTGGAGTGCATTTTTGATTTTAAAAATTATGATTTGTTTTACTTTTTCAAGTTTTCAATTTCAGATTTTAAACTTTCAATTTCTGCTTTCAAGTTTTCATTTTCAAGTTTCAAACTTTCATATTCTTCTCTGTTAACCATAACCATTTTTTTGTTTTTAGGTTCAGCAGTATCTTTGTCTTTTTTTCTTGCTGACAAAACTGACAAAACAATAAACATACCAACAAGAGCAATGCAAAGCACAATAAACAAATCTAAAACAATTTTGTTTGATAGTATATTGTAACCAAGAATTATCAATGACAAAACAATATCAATTGCAAAGAATATAATATATGCAATAAGTTGCAAAGCAAAAAAGTTATTGTTTAGTTTTGAATAGAATGTTATTATTGTTACAAAGGTTATGCTTATTATTGAAATTATAAGTGTTAGTTTTGAAAATAAGTTGTAACTATTGAATAGTGGAGTTGCAAAAATGATTATTGCAAGGAGTGAAGATAGTCCCAAAAGACCAAGACCAACAAAGCCCAAAGTTCTTTTTCTTTTAATAACAGCAAGTTCATTGATTGAAATACCACTTGCAATGCCGATTGTTGCAACAATCAACATAATTCTTAGTGGTATGTTTGCAAACACATTAACTCCAAAAACTGCCAAAATAAGCATTAGAGTAACAATGCTGACTGCACAAATTGAAACTATTGTTAAAATCTTTTTCAGTTTTTCCATAATATACCTCACTTTATTTTTTGTAATTTTAACAATAATATTATAAAACTTAAATAATATTTTGTAAAACAAAAAAGATACTCAAAAAAAATTATCAAAAAATATTAAAAATTTTTGTTTTACTGCTTGACATAACAAATAAAATTTGATATTATCTATTCGTGCTAAAAAATTGAATAAATTGTTTAGCCAGTTTGCAAATCTTCACGATTTTGCAAATCATAGTCCTCGGTAGCTCAATGGTGGAGCACTCGGCTGTTAACCGATAGGTTGGAGGTTCGAGCCCTCTCCG